>NZ_JADEWJ010000412.1:0-1944 GCF_015207725.1 Synechocystis sp. LEGE 06083 | reverse complement strand
TTAACAGTTCATCCATTAATTTATCGGCTACGGTATCCTCTTTTTTCTTCCTTGCCATCATTGCCTCCTTGCTGAAATGGGTTAATTTGTATTTTTGCTTTTACACAAATTAATTTACAGTCCCGCTTATTTTAGTTTTGGTGCCGCCAATCCTGATGCTTCTGAACATCTGCGTCGCTTGGAAAATAACACTTTTGGCTTTGAAGACCTGCCCAGTATTGCTGGGGTCAGTGACTATGACTTTAATGACACTGTGTTTAGCTTTTTTTATCGCACCTAGATTTTTGTTTTTTAGAAATTATTCTGGCCGGACGGCAGGACTACTTTATGCAAACCCACCATAATCCAGACCCCGGCGATCGCCCAGCCAACTTCCATATCTTCGCAATCAGTGGCTGGAGAATGTCAGAATAGGGGCAACTTGTTGTCCTTGCCGTTAAACCATGCCGACCCAGCTTGATAACATCACTTCCCCGGAAACTTCCCCTGATTATTTGGACGAAGTGCCTAATGACATGGAAATGTCTTTGTTTGATCACCTTGATGAACTTAGAACTCGCATTTTTCTGTCCTTGGGGGCAGTCTTGGTCGGAGTGGTGGCCTGCTTTATCTTTGTCAAACCCTTGGTGCAATGGCTCCAGGTACCGGCGGGCACAGTGAAATTTTTGCAGCTTTCCCCTGGGGAGTTTTTTTTCGTTTCCGTTAAGGTAGCGGGCTATAGCGGCATCCTCGTGATGAGTCCCTTTATCCTCTACCAAATTATTCAATTCGTTTTACCTGGTTTAACCCGTCGGGAACGTCGATTGCTGGGGCCGGTGGTGCTGGGCTCCAGTGTGCTTTTTTTTGCCGGTCTAGGCTTTGCCTACTATGCTCTCATCCCCGCTGCGCTCAAATTTTTTGTCAGCTACGGGGCAGATGTGGTGGAGCAACTCTGGTCCATTGATAAATATTTTGAGTTTGTGCTTCTGTTGATGTTTAGCACGGGGCTAGCCTTTCAAATTCCGATTATTCAAGTGGTTCTGGGCTTTTTGGGCATTGTCTCCTCCGAGCAAATGCTGAAGGGTTGGCGCTTTGTGATTTTGGGGGCGATGGTGCTGGGGGCAGTCCTCACCCCTTCCACGGATCCCCTCACCCAATCCCTTTTAGCTGGAGCAGTGCTGGGGCTTTATTTTGGGGGCATCGGTTGCGTGCGCTTACTGGGTAAATAGTCCCCAATCCTTTATCATTTGAAGTACGTTGCTTAACATTAAGAAATATTAAGATGGCATCCTCCGTTGCAATTAGGGAACTTCCTATTTTTCCACTGCCTGAAGTTGTGCTTTTCCCTGGGCGGCCCCTGCCCCTGCACATTTTCGAGTACCGCTACCGGATGATGATGAACACCATTTTGGAAGACGATCGCCGTTTTGGGGTGTTGATGATCGATCCCAGCACAGGGGAAATTTCCGATGTGGGTTGCTGTGCAGAGGTGTTGCGCTACCAAAGATTACCCGATGACCGGATGAAGGTTTTAACCCTGGGACAGCAGCGTTTTCGGGTGCTGGAATATGTGCGGGAAAAGCCCTACCGAGTCGGTTTAGTGGAATGGATTGATGATAAATACACGGGGCAGGATCTCCATGGCTTGGCCAAAGAAGTCGATCGCCTGTTGCATGACGTGGTTAATCTCTCCGCCAAGTTGACCGACCAGAATTTGGAATTGCCCGATGATTTACCCGTGTTGCCGGTGGAATTGTCCTACTGGGTAGCAGGAAATCTTTATGGCGTTGCCAGTGAGCAACAGAGTTTGCTGGAATTACAAGACACCGCCGAGCGCTTGCAACGGGAAGCGGAAATTCTCATGTCCACCCGCAACCACCTCGCCGCCCGCACCGCTTTAAAGGATGTTTTGGGTACAGAGGGAGAAGAATAGAACATTTTTTTAAAAAAGCTAAAAAAAAGCCC
>NZ_JADEWJ010000411.1:0-1974 GCF_015207725.1 Synechocystis sp. LEGE 06083 | reverse complement strand
ATCGAGAAATTCTAGGCAGCCAGCCCCCGTTGTTTCAATAGGGTTTCTCTTTTCTTGCGGGCAATTTCCTGGAGGTCAATGTTTTTATCGGTTTCATCGACAATTTCCCCTGTTAAAACTTCAATAACATCCTCTAGGGTAACCACCCCGGCAACGCCGCCATACTCATCAATAACCACCATCAAATGTTCCCGTTTTTCTTGGAATTGTTTAAGCAATTTATCGGCCCTCATGCCCTCGGGCACAAATTGGGCTGGTCTGGCTAGCTCACCAATGGTTTTATCCCCTTCCCCTTGGATTAAAGCAGTTAATAAATCCTGTTTGAGGGCAATACCTAGCACTTCGTCAATATACTCATCGATAATCAAAATCCGGGTATGTTGGGATTGGATAATATCCTGTTGACATTCCCCTAAAGTTAGTTCGCCCAAAAGATAGGTGATAATCACCCTTGGGGTCATTAAATCCACCGCCATTAAATCATTGAGCTGGAAAACCCGTTGAATCATTTGTTCTTCATCCCCCTCAATTACCCCTTCTTTGTAACCAAGGGTAGCTAGAAACTTAATTTCCGCCTCGTTGGTGCTGGGCATTCTTTTGCCGTGGGTGAAGGGATTGGTAATCTGCTCAATTAACCACACCAGAGGAGTAAAAAGTAAGGTTAAAAATCTCAGGGGAATGGCGATCAACAGGGCAATGTTAGTGGCGTATCTTTCCCCTAGGGTTTTAGGAATAATTTCACCAAAAACAATAATCAATAGGGTCAAGACCCCAGAAAAAACTCCCATCCAAGCATCTTGCAGGTGTTTGGCCGCCAGACTGCCGATGGTGATACTACCGACGATATTAAAGATGTTATTGAGTACAACTATGGTGCCAATGGGGCGATTCATCTTGTGGCGAATGGCCTGCAGGGCGATGGCAGAGGGATTATTTGATTGGGACAACTGCCGCACTTTGACCAGGGGCACAGAAAACAAAGCTGCTTCGGAACAGGAACAAATACCAGAACCTAATAAAACAACGAGAATAACCGCCAGAATTTCCAGCATAAAAGCCCAAAACGAATCTACCAAAATTATAGACCATGGCTATTTTCCCCTAGACTGGAGGCCTAAGGACAAAATCTTCACGAATTCTGCACATTCTTCTTTCCCATGGCTGACCCCACCAAAATCATTGTCATTGATGATGACCCCACCGGTTCCCAAACGGTTCACAGTTGCCTATTACTGATGCAGTGGGATTTGGCAACTCTGCGGCGGGGCCTGCAGGATCAAAGCCCGATCTTTTTTATCCTCAGCAACACTAGGGCTTTGCCTCCGGCGGAAGCGGAAGAGGTGGTAACGGAAATTTGCCAGAATTTAAAATTGGCCCTAGCGGCGGAAACCGTCGATCACTACTTGGTGGTGAGTCGCTCTGATTCTACTCTGCGGGGCCATTACCCCTTGGAAACTGATGTGATTAACCGGGAGTTGGGACCCTTTGATGCCCATTTTCTAGTGCCAGCCTTTTTTGAGGGGGGAAGGGTGACCAAGGATAGTGTCCATTACTTGATTGTGGACGGTGAATTCGTGCCAGTGGCAGCAACGGAATTTGCCCAGGATTCGGTGTTTGGCTACCACCATAGTTATTTGCCCGATTATGTGGCGGAAAAAACCCAAGGTAAGATTGGAGCAGCCCAAGTGGAGCGCATCACCCTGGGGGATCTTAGTGATGCTGATAATGCTTCCTCGGATAAATCCCTAGGCGATCGCCTGATGGGTTTTAGCCATAACCAGTGTGTGGTGGTGGATGGGGAAACTCAAAAGGATTTTGATCGCTTAGCAGAAAGTATGTTGATAGCCAGTGACCAGGGCAAACATTTTCTGTTGCGGAGTGCGGCCAGTATTCTCACGTCCCTTGCTAATTTGGGCCCCCAACCAGTGGCTCCGGTGGCCATGGCCAGCTATAAGCCCACTGACCAACCAGGGG
>NZ_JADEWJ010000059.1:0-16442 GCF_015207725.1 Synechocystis sp. LEGE 06083 | reverse complement strand
GGGGGTGGGGGTGCCCATTCCTGTGTTGAATGAACAAGTAATTGAGCAATGTGCCGTCACGGATGAAGACATTGTGGCTCCGGTGGTGGATTTTTCCATTCCCCGTCGGGTCAGGCCCACCTTTGGTTTAGTTACCTACGGCCAGCTCAAAAGCGGCAAAATTACCATTGAAGGCAAAACCGTACGGGTGGCTCCCCTGGCCAGCATTGCCCGTTCCCGGGAAGTGGCGGAAACCCTCAAAGCTTGGCTGGAGGCTGGCACCTTTTCCCTCACGGAACCAGTAGCTTCCCTGCCTACTGATCGCATGTTCCTTGCCCAGGATCCCGTCGGGAATCTGTCAATTTAGGTTAAGCCTGGTTCGATGAAACCCAATTTTCCCTGGGCCATACAAATCCTAGTCGACATTAGGAATGGACCACCCGATGGTCGGGGTTAATGAGGCGGAAAAATTTCTGCTTCAACTGGCGATCGAACACTTCCCATTTCAGCTTGGTATATTCCGCTTGGTCATTACATCCCGTTAGAAAACCGACGGGAATTTCAAACCCCCCGGCCATGTCTCGGCCACCACCGTAGTAGCGTCCAGCACCGTCCATCCCCAAGCTATCTTTTAAAAATTCATCGGGGTCTAGAGTCAGCTTATTGGTGCGGAGGGAACCAATGACTAACTCAATATCATTGGCCCGGTCATGGACAATGCCGTAAACCAAAGCGGTGTGTACGTTTTCCTCCGTGGCTAAAAAGTCCGCGGCCTGGGGAATGGCATCCCGTTCCTCGTAGCGGAGATAACCCACCCCCGCCAAGGAAAAGTTATTTTGTACGACTCGATTTTGTAAAGACCGCTCAATCACTTCCATCACCCGTTTGGAGCGGGCCGATTGCAAGACTGCATTGAGTAACTGGGCATCATAGATGCGACTGAGGTAGGCCGCCGCCATAAACTCCGCTTCCTGGGCCTGGAGCAAGTTAATGGTGTCGGAGCGCAGGCCATGCATCAACGCGGTGGCGCATTTAACGTGGGTGGGGTTACTGTTATTGAAATCTAACGTGCCCCCCTGGAGATATTCAGTCAAAATAGTGGCGGTGGAACGACTGCCCGGACGGATATCCACAAAAGCATTCTCCGCTTCTACTTCCTCTTGCTGGCTATGGTGGTCGATAATCACCACAACGGGAATATCGGCTTCTTGTACTAAAGGCATCAGTTGACTATTGGTGCCCTGGCTATCCACCAATACACAGCCTTGGTAATCGGAGAGGTCAATATCCTTGAGCATTTGCGGGCCCCAGCGTTTGGCGGGCAGGCCGGTCAGCTTCACCAAAGCAATATTTTCTTGGTGGGAAAGGGTGCCAGCATAAACAATTTCACACTGGATTTCGTACTGGGCCGCAATCAGTTGAAATGCCCAGGCACTGGAGAGGGCATCGGGGTCAGGAAAATCTTGAATTACCAAAATAAACCGTTGGCCTCGATGTCCTTCCAGATGGTGCTGGAGTTTGATGATTTGGGCTGTGTTAGCAGCGGGAATACGGGGAGAAATGGCGTCCGGAGAGGCAATACTCCTCTGGGCACTGATCTTTTGGGGGGAGGGAACAGTGCTGGATTCTGGGGCGGAAAGACCGTTACTGGGCCGGGAGGAAACAGAAGCCATTGCCAAAAAATAGGATAGGAGAGGGTGTTAAATAGATCATAACATTGAGTCTAAGCGCACCCCTCTATGGGTGGAATTTACCAAGCTTCCACCTGGAGTAACAAAGGGTACTGCCAAGAACTTAATGGATTACCGGTGCTCACCAACGCTTACCAAGGACTACTAAGCATGGTGAAAGATGCCCAGTAGTAGGGAGCCGAAAAATCCGTTTGCCCCAGATCAATTAGGGATGGTGGCAGGGCGATCGCCCCCCGAGAAATGCCCGACTGTTCCAGTTCAGAGGTCAATTCTCCCCGGAGCATTTTTAGTTGGGCCTGGCGTAGGGCTTCGGCTTTAGTGGTGGTTTGACCCAATTGTCGGTAGAACTCAGTCATCAGTACCAATGTCGCCCCGTCATCCACATTCCAAAAGCTAGCTAAGGCCGATTTAACCCCAGCCTTGAGGGCTAGGCCAGCAAAACCTAGTTCTGCTTCGTCATCCCCCAGGGCAGTTTGGCAAGCACTCAGCACTAATAACTCTAAAGTTGAGGACGGCCAATTTATTTGGCTCATTTTGTCCAAATTCAACTTATCGTCCCAAAACTCGATGTAGGAGTTACTGGGTTTACCGGAACGAAAAAAAGAATGGGTGGCCAGGTGAACTATGTTTGGTTGCCTTTCGGCCAACTCTGTCTGGAAACGATCAATGGTGAAATCCTGGTTAAGAAAAGTTTCCCCCTGCCAACGTTTTTCGTCTGTACGATCCATGGTCATTGCCCAAAGGACATTGTCCAATTCCACTGGCACTGCTGGCAAAGGACTTTGGTCAGCAAACTCCGATGCCCCCATGGCCAAAATATTGCCCGGGTGAAGTGGTTTGTAGTTACTATCAATCAAATTAAAAGCAGGGATATTGGTCAGACTATATTTCTCCAGGAGATATTCTTGGCCATCAAATAGGGCGGCCATGGGTAAACCCCGCACCCCATTACCCAGGCAAAAGAGCAAGGTGTCAATGCCTTGGGCTTCTAAGGTTTCAGCATAGGGGGCAATAATCCATTGGTACAATTGTTGGGCCGATTCCCGGCGATTGACGGTTTGGGATAGTTGTAATTCCCGCTGAAAGGTGGCCACTACCGGTCTTAATACTGTCTCTGGTACGTCGTGTAAATTCACCACCACGGGGTCTAGGTCAGGGGTAACTAGTACCAAATGTAAAAATTCCTTTTCGGGAATGATCCATAACACGGCGGGTTTTTTGCCCGTTTCTGCGGCAATTTTTTGTAGAGTGAGGGCAATATCCTCTGGGGTTTGGGTCACTTCGGCCAGACTTTCGCCAAAATAGGCGGCAAATTCCTGTTCCCGGGCCTTTTCCATGGCGACAATTTTTTCGCTCAGGGTTTGGGCAAAGGCAGGGGCCACACCGAAGCTAGCCAAAGTTAATCCCAGGCCCACTGCCATCATTTTTTTCAGTAAAGACTTGGACAAACTCCGGCGATCGCCGAGGGATAATGGGCGGATAACTCTGCTGTATATGGTGGTTGTCATTTTTAGTCCCCTTGGTTTGGGGCGATTCCCGGTCAAGACTTTCTCTGACTGCGGTGGGAACCATTGCCCTTCAACGTTACTAGTCGATTTTGGCAGAAATCATCCCAGTTTTGCAGATTCCTTTGTTATCTTCGTAGGTAATTAGAAAATTTTATAAACTCAGCCCTTACCATCATAATGTCGGAATTTAGCCTGGCCCATCAGGATTACCCCG
Source organism: Synechocystis sp. LEGE 06083 (assembly GCF_015207725.1). NCBI lineage: Bacteria > Bacillati > Cyanobacteriota > Cyanophyceae > Synechococcales > Merismopediaceae > Synechocystis > Synechocystis sp. LEGE 06083. The sequence continues at coordinate 13,050 of NZ_JADEWJ010000059.1, read as the reverse complement.
TTGACGACCTCGAACAGCTATTAACCATTCTGCCCCGTTCTATTCAAGCCATCATCGCTGATCACCCCCAGCGGCAACAGTTAGTGGAAGTGGTCATGGACCTAGGGCGATTACCGGAGGCCCGCTTCCCCGGCACCGCTGTCTATTTGGGGGATAGTCCGATCGCCAGGGAAGATTTGCAATATGCCATCGACCGAGTGGGGCTGTTCAGTAGTGATAACCGAGCGGGTATTGAAAGAACCTTGCACCGCATTAGCGCCATCCGTAACCGCACCAACGAAATTATCGGCTTGACCTGTCGGGTAGGCCGGGCGGTGTTTGGTACCATTAACCTCATCCAAGATCTGGTGGAAACCGGGGAATCGCTACTGCTGCTGGGGCGACCTGGGGTAGGCAAAACCACTGCTCTGCGGGAAATTGCCCGGGTGCTGGCAGATGATTTGCATAAACGGGTGGTGATCATCGACACCTCCAACGAAATTGCCGGGGACGGGGACATTCCCCATCCGGCGATCGGTAGGGCCCGGAGAATGCAGGTGGCCAGGCCGGAATTGCAACATCAGGTGATGATTGAGGCAGTGGAAAACCATATGCCCGAAGTGATTGTCATCGACGAAATTGGCACCGAATTGGAAGCTTTAGCCGCCCGCACCATTGCGGAACGGGGAGTACAATTAGTCGGCACAGCCCACGGTAACCGTTTGGAGAATTTAATCAAAAATCCTACCCTCTCAGACCTAGTGGGGGGCATTCAAGCGGTGACATTGGGGGATGACGAAGCCCGGCGGCGGGGTTCCCAAAAAACCGTGTTGGAAAGGAAGGCTCCCCCCACCTTTGCCATGGCAGTGGAAATGTTGGAGCGGCAAAAATGGACTATCCATAGTGATGTGGCTTTGACCATCGATAATCTGTTACGGGGCCGCCCTCCGGTGGAACAGTTACGGTATATGAATGAGCAAGGGGAGCTACAAATCGAAACGGTGGAAGCCCAATCCCAGGAAAAAACGCCCCAACCCCCCCCCTATTTTTCTTTGGGGTTAGTGGACGATCGCCAGTTGCGGCCAAGACCCACAGGTTTACGTTCCACTGGGCGAATGAAACCCCAAGCCCCCCTCCATGCCAACGCCGACCAAGTGCGGGATTTTGAGCGGTTACTGGAACAGTCCTGGCAACAGTGGGAAGGGGATGATGAACCCAAAGTCAGGGTGCCGGGGCCCAACGGTGAAGATTTGCCGGTTTATGTTTACCCCTACGGCGTCGGGCGATCGCAGTTAGACCAGGTGATTGAAATCTTGCAATTACCAGTGGCCGTCACCAAAGATGTCCACCAGGCCGATGCGGTGTTGGCCCTGCGCTCCCATGTCAAAGGCAACCAGAAATTACGACAGATGGCCAAGGGCATCCAGGTGCCCGTCTATGGGGTTAAATCCAACACCATTCCCCAAATTAGCCGGGCTCTGAAACGGATTTTGGGCATGGACGAACCCCACAAAGCTGAGGCGGCGGATCTGCGTTTATTTACCCGCAGTGGCAGTAACGATGAGTTAGAAGCCCTGGAGGAAGCCCGTTTAGCTGTGGAGCAGATTGTTATTCCCACAGGGCAACCGGTGGAACTGTTACCCCGATCGCCCCATGTACGCAAGATGCAACACGAACTGGTGGAACATTACCGTTTGCAGTCGGATAGCTTTGGGGATGAACCGAACCGTCGCCTAAGAATTTATCCTGCCTAACTGAGTTAACAATTGGGCTGTGGCCTGGCTGGGATCTGGGGCTTCCATAATGGCCCGGACGATCGCCACCTGGTTGGCACCAGCTTCCATAACATTCCCCAGATTTCCCCCATCAATCCCCCCAATGGCAAACCAGGGCAGCGGGGAGTTGGCGGCCGCATACTGTACATAATCCAAACCAGCGGGCTTTTTCCCGGCTTTAGTGGGAGTGGCATACACGGGGCCCACACCAATGTAATCTGATCCCTCGGCGATCGCCTTGGCCATTTCCTCTGGGTTAGTGGTGGAACGGCCAATGATTTTATCGGGCCCCAGTAGATGACGGGCCACGGCAATGGGTAAATCTTGCTGTCCTAAATGGACTCCATCGGCATCCACTGCTAAAGCTAAATCCACTCGGTCATTGACCAAAAATAAAGCCCCGTACTGGGTGCATAATTGCCGCACATCCTTCGCCCGTTGCCACCTTAACTGGTCTTCCGTGTCCTTATCTCGATACTGGACTAGCTTCAATCCTCCTTGGAGGGCCGCTTCCACTGTAGCTAGTAAATTTTCCTGGGGAGAAGTGACCAAGTAAAGGGAACACTGTCTTAATTTTTGCACTAGTTTAGCTCCCAACAACCCGCTTTCCAGGGCATAAACCCGGTAGCGTAACTGTTTGCAACAGGCTCCCATGGCCGGATCTCGCAGTTTGCCGTACTCCTCCAGCACCCTTAACGCTTCTTCCACCCGACAGAGATTGGCCTGCAACAGCGCCCGCACATCAGTACGTTGGCTTTCCTGGGGATGGGTCAACTGGGTGCCCACATCATTAGGGGTGTCCCTCGCCGCCCGCAGATCATCTTGATGCCAGGGTGCCAGGGCTTGCCGCAGTTGTTTACATTCCTCTGCCCAATGCTGATGGTTCAGACCAAAACGACACCATTCCTCCACCGTCCGTAACCCTTCCCGGGCCCGGTTTAAATTGGCATCCAAAATTCTGGCGATCGCCATGGGGGAAGATTGTTGCATCTGTTTAGCTCAGATAGGAAAAAACGGGTTTTTCGCCAGATTTAGTCCCCAAGTTGATGCTAGGGAAACTCATTTGGCTAAATCCAGCAAAATTTTGTAATTAAACGACAAAATCCTCAACAGACCACTGATTTTGTCCCCGTGGGAGCATCCACCCCTGTCGACTTAGTGGGCTTGGCCTTTAACCCCTCGGCCATGGCTTCAATGAAAGCGGAGACCCGGATGGGGTCAATGGCTTCGTTAATATTGCCGTGGCGTTTGAGGGAACTGGCCACAATTACCCCGTTGGCCGCTTGGATCAACTGACCAATATTGTCCTCGTCTGCCCCACTGCCAATGAACACTGGAGTGCCTTTGGCGGCGTTGGTGGCCAGTTCCAAATCTTCTAGATTGGGGGGACTGCCCGTAGCCCAGCCAGACAGGATAATGCCATCGGCCAAGCCCCGCTCAATGGTATCCGTTACAGCGGTGGTTAAATTGGGCGTACCCAAGGGTCGGGCATGCTTGACCAGCACATCGGCCAGGATGGCCACGTCACTGCCCAATTCCCGCCGATAGCGCAACAGTTCGTGGGCATTGCCTTCAATCAAGCCCTGATCTGTGGCCATGACCCCCGTGAGCACATTAACCCGGATAAATTTTGCCCCCACGCAACTGGCGATCGCCAAAGCACTATGGGCATCGTTACGCAGAACATTGATCCCCACCGGGGCCACCACCAAATTTTGCAGGCGATCGACAATTAAGGTCATGGCGCTGACCACTGCCGGATCTACCCTTTGTTTGGGAAAAGGGGCATCGAAAAAGTTTTCCACAATAATGCCATCCACCCCCCCAGCGGCAAGGGCCGTGGCTTCTTGTTCCGCCCGTTCAATGACGGCGGTGAGATTGCCCCCCCAACGGGCCGAAGTTGGCAATGGTAGGAGGTGTACAACGCCAATAACAGGATTATGGGTCTGAAAAGTTTGAAATAAATCCACTGCACTCGATCCTAAACGCCCCTGGGTACCGGTCGGGCCCTCGTTGTCCAAGACAGGCGGGTTGTAAATTAAACAAAGCTAAGCCAATTAAGAATTGTACCCTACCAGGGAAATTGACCGGGGGCCGGTTTCACCGCTCAGGGTATGATTTAGGGGATATGGCAGAATAAGTTGTTGACCTGAGGTTGTAGCTCAGACGGATAGAGCAAGCGCCTCCTAAGCGCTGGGCCGCCGGTTCGACTCCGGCCAACCTCGCTTCCTATCTACCATTTTTCCCTTTGCTGTCAACACTCACCCCCCTAACCATGAGAAAAAGACTCACCCGCTTCCTTTCCCTCACCCTGGTGCTGGGCCTACTCTGGTTTGGCACCGCCGCCTGCGCTAGTCAACCCCCTTCCCAGTTTGACCAGGCCCAACAGGAAAGCACCCAACGGGGCGCTGAGGCCGTCACCAAGGAATCCTCCAAAGGGGGAGAGTTCAATGTCTTTTTCCCCCAAGCTGAGGGGGAGTATGAACGGGTCTTTGCCCAGGAAAAGCAGGGCTTTGCGGAAATTAAACTCAAACAAAATGGTCAAGATGTGGCGGTAATGTCCATCAATGACGTCAAAAATAATCCCACCGCAGCGGATAAATTTAAGGCCAGCACCCAAGCGATTGATGGTTTTCCCTTGGTGCAACAGGGTACCACTGGCACGGCTTTGTTGGTGGGCGATCGTTATCAGGTCAAGGTTTTATCCCGATCGCCGTCTTTCACTCCCCAGGAGCGGGAAGCTTGGTTGGCTAAGTTTGATCTCAAGGGGCTAGAAAATTTGAGCGCCAGGAATTAACAGGAAATTAGAAAAAAAGTTAAAACCGTTTAGTTACCAAAGTTCCCAACCCATAGTCCACCGATCAAACAGGAGTTTTTTGCGTGAGTAAGCCAATTTTTAAGTTAGTGGATGACCTACCTACGGGCGGGTTGACGGTGATGTTGCTCAATTCCCTGGATTTTGTTGTGCCGGGGCAATGGGAAAATTTGGTTGGTTTTGAAAATACAATCAAAAAAGTGACTGGGGAAACCGATCCTGCCTTGGTGAAACAAATTGGCGATCGGGCAGTGTGGTTGTTTAACGATAAGTCCCAGGGTTATCAAAATGCCCTCTGGCTCTACCAAACCGTGGACTCCACCGACAGTGCTCTGGGAGCGGCGGCCCTGGCCAATAAGGTGGGAGAAAGTATTAATTTCCTCGGTTTTTTAAATAAAATTACCCCCAATCCCCAAAAGGCCCAGGCCATTGACCTGTCCATTAAATTGGTGGCGGAATTGGTGGCTTTCTGCCAAATTAACGGCATTCCCGGCAATAGCATTGGGGATTTTGTCCGTTCCCTGACGGATTACAGTGGTGAGTCTTTGATGCGCATGGCCGCCCTGATCAGTTTTGATGGCATCATTCCCTTTGGTCCCAGTTTTGTCCTGACCACCATGGATTTTTTGGAAAAGTTGACCCCCAAGGAGTTGGAAGAAAATAAGACTTTTAATAAAATTAAGCCCCTCATTCCCGGCAATAGCACCAGCAGTCAACTGGATTTTATCGGTGAAAGTTTTGGTTCTGTGCAGGGTTGGATGACCGGTTTTGTCGGCGATCGCCAGCTTACTAGGGAGAAAGTGTTGGGCAAATTGCGGAATTTCATGGAGGTGACGGAGGACAAAATGGATTACCTGGCCGCCTTCATTGATATGTCCACCAATTACTACGAGCACACCGGCATCCAAACCCTAGCCCACCGCTTAATTGAAAGGGCAGTGGCGGAAATTTAATGCGCCTAATGCTGATCTAGTTGATCAACAGAAATGGCCAAGAAACTACTGCTGGTGGGGGGAGGCCATAGCCATGCTTTGGTGCTCAAACATTGGCGTCGCCATCCCCTGGCCGCTGTGGACCTAACGTTAATCAGCGACGTTGAGCAAACTCCCTATTCCGGTATGTTACCGGGGCATGTGGCGGGCTTTTATTCCCATGCTGAAAGTCATATTGATTTACCCAGGCTGTGCACTTCAGCGGGGGTTAACTTTGTGGAAGATAGGGCGATCGCCATTGACCCAGAGCGCAATTTACTAACCACCCAGAAGCGGGGACAGTGGAGGTTTGATTACCTTTCCCTTGACATTGGCAGCACCCCCTTTATTGACGATATTGTCGGGGCAGAATATGGCATTCCCGCTAAGCCGGTGCCCCAATTTTTAGCCGCTTGGCAAGCTCTGTTGCAAAACATTGACCAGCATCGACCGGAAAAATTCACCTTGGCGATCGCCGGGGGAGGGGCCGGGGGCGTGGAGTTGGCTTTTAATGTGCAAGCTCGTTTAGCGAAGTTTTTCCCCGCCATAGAGTTAGATGTGCAAATTTGGCAACGGGGCGCAACCCTGTTATCGCGCCATAGTGCCCAGGGCAGAAAACTGATTGAGAAATTGTTGGCGAAGCGAAATATTACCGTGTTACTAAATCGTCCTGTCACCACCATTGAGCGCGAGTTTTCCCCCGATGACAATCAATTAACCTGTTACAAACTTGAGAGTAATGACCATTGGCGATCGGTTAACGCTGTGTTTCTGGTAACCCAAGCTAGTCCGGCCCCTTGGTTAGCCCAATCCGGCTTAAGTCTAGATAGCCGGGGCTTTATCTCGGTCAAACCAACCCTACAGAGCTATTCCCATCCCCATATTTTTGCGGCGGGGGATGTGGCAACCATGGTAGACGAGCCTCGACCCAAGGCGGGGGTATTTGCTGTGCGCCAAGGAAAGCCATTGTTCGACAATCTGTGCAGATTTGGCCTAGGCAAAGACCTAAAACCATTTATCCCCCAGTCCCAATACCTGAGTTTGCTGGGCACCGGAGATGGCAAGGCGATCGCCCTTTGGGGGCCTTGGGCTAGTTACTGCCAGTGTTGGTGGAGGCTTAAGGACTACATTGACCGTCAATTTATGGAACAGTTTTAAGCCAGAGATCAGCAGTTGACAGAATGAATTTATTTCACAAACACCAATGATGAATAAAGAAACAATAGACTATATTCAATATCTGTAGATAACCTTACCAGGGCTCCCCTCAAAGATTTTTTTCATGACAGTATGCTTAAGGGGGAAAATTGAGGAGCAATTGATTGGGAAATAAGCTTAATCAAGGTTGGCTTTACACTGACCGGATCAACGCCAAAGGGGCTGGACAAACAGTGTTGGATTTCTACAGTCAACGCTATGGCCACTCCGATCGCCAAACTTGGCAAGAACGCATTGAACGGGGGCAAATTCAGCTCAATGGTCAGCCCATCAATCCCCATCACCCTCTGCAATCAGGACAAATTCTCACCTATTGGCGATCGCCATGGGCTGAGCCGGATGTGCCCCTGAGCTTATCGGTGTTGTACCAGGATGAAGACCTCTGGGCCATTGATAAGCCAGCGGGATTACCGGTGTTACCGGGGGGAAATTTTGTTTACCACACCGTCTTAGAACAATTAAAAATTCAGTTTCCCCAGGAGTCGTTGTTTCCCCTGCATCGTTTAGGTACGGGCACTTCAGGGCTTTTATTGCTTGGTCGTTCTGCCCTGGGGAGGCGGGAACTCAGTCGTCAATTTCGGGAACGTTGTTGCCGCAAAATTTACCGCACCCTCATCGGTCCCTGTACTTTGCCGGAACAATTTGAATGTCACCAGGCGATCGGCAAGAGTCCCTACCCCCAACTGGGATACATCTACGCTGCCACCCCCAATGGGAAACAATCCCACAGCTACGGCAAAATCCTGGCTCGATCTGCGGACAAAACTTGGCTCGAGGTGGAAATTACCACAGGCCGACCCCACCAAATTCGCATTCATCTGGCCAGCTTGGGCTACCCTTTGCTTGGCGATCGCCTCTACGGCCCCGGCGGTGTCCCTTTCAACCATCAAACCAACGCCCGGCCAAGTGACGGTGGCTATATTCTCCACAGCTACCAACTGGGTTTTCTCCATCCCCGTACCCAAGAAACCATCACTCTAACGGCTCCACTCCCCCCCGACTTAAGGCTCAAAGGTGACAGTTGATACCGACCATCGCGAACCGCAGTGAATAGAATAAACTCAATTCAACTTTCTAAAACCATTACCCAAACAAACACAACGGCCCAACCCCACTCCAGCTTTGACATTAATGACCCTCTGTTCGTATTTTGCGGTCGAAGTCAACCTTTAAATGCAAATAACGCAATCTTAAAGTAACTTTTGTGCATGTTACCCCCCTTTCAAAGGGCAAAGGTGCTGAATGTTACGGACTATCGATCGCCAGGCTAGCTACCATCTGCTCCAGTTAATTTAGATTTATCCACAAAGCTTGGATTCTGTCTGGCCTGGCAAGAGGATTAAATCGATTGGCTGATTGTTTCTATCCTGAGACTCTGTTACAATTCTTAACACTGGCTTAACAATCCCTTAAGAATCTTAGTGTAAAATCTTAAGAAAATCTTAAGATTTCCCTTCCTGAATCCTATGTATTGATTCTGTCCTGTGCCTAGACCTAGACCTCCAAAGAGAGTCCGCCGGTCGCCAAGTTCCTCCCCTGGAGCCATCCCTATTGAATCCTGGAAAATCTATGTTTATATTTCCACGCTTTCCCCTGTCCTTGGCTGAGAATAGTTTTTCTCAGGCTGAGATTGCCACCCCAGCCTCCACTGATCGCAAGCAATATATTAAGCAGGCCCTAGCTAAGGCGGTAACAGAGCGTGGATTCAGGCTGGATTTTCAACCCCAATGGGATGGGCAGGGAATTAATTTGGTGGGGGTAGAGGCCCTGGTCCGTTGGCAAGATCCTAGGTTGGGTAATGTTTCCCCGACAGAATTCATTCCCATAGCGGAGGAAGCGGGACTGGTAACGGCCATTGGCGAGTGGGTCCTAGGGGCCGCTTGTCGTCAATATAAAATGTGGCAAGCCCAGGGGGTGCCTCCCTTTTTGTTGGGGGTGAATTTATCCTTGCAACAGTTGCAGCAAGCTGATTTTGCCCAGACGGTCCAGCGGATTCTGGAGGAAACTGATATGCCCCCAGCCCAACTACAGTTGGAGGTAACCGAAGGATTAATTTTTAAAGATTTACAGCACACCATTGGGGTTCTCCGGGACCTACAACGATTGGGGGTATATTTGGCGATCGATGATTTTGGCACTGGTTACTCTTCCCTATCAGTGCTGAAGGAACTGCCCGTCCACACGTTAAAAATTGACAAATCTTTTTTAGCGGATCTGGAGACGCACCAAAAGGCGGAAGTTATCCTCGAAAGCATTATCAACCTTGGTCAACGTTTGCAATTGATTGTGGTGGCAGAAGGTGTGGAAACAGAAAGCCAACTCCATTTACTTCAATCTTTGCAGTGTGATGTGCTCCAGGGTTTTTTCTTCAGTTGTCCCCTGAACGAAGATAAGATGACCCATTATCTCCACCATTGTTGTTCCACCAAAACTTCGAGCAAGGCGATCGCCGCCCATTAGGTTTTTAAAATTTCGGGCATCGGCTCCGTTATTTATCTTTAGCTAAATCAATAACTAAATTAAAAATTTTATGACCGCTTTGACCCTGCCCTTTTCCGAGGATCGTGCCATGGCTAATCGATTGCAGCTCCCTAGGCTCCAAAAATCTCAAGATAATGAGATTAAACGGGCGATTCCTCGGGAGCTATTGGAGCAGTTAATGGCCGAGCAGTTCACCGGTCAACTGGTTATCCGCAATCCCTTTGATGAATTTGTTGATTGGCAAATTTACCTGGGTAACGGCAAAATTCACTTCGCTAACAGCGCGGTGGGTAATGGGAAGCGTCTGAATTATATGTTGGGCAAGTTGTTCCAGCAGGGTCATCTGCAACTGCCCGCCCAGTTGGATAGTGACTATAACTATATCTGTGAGCTATGGAAAAAAAAGTATTTTTCCTTTCAGCAAACTCGGTCAGTGTTAACCCAGTTTACCCAAGAGGCTCTAGTCCAGGCCCTTTCCCTACCTAAAACTGAATATCGCCTAGATCCTAACAACAAATTAAGACATCTTTTCTTGAATCTGAATTTGGAGCAGGCGGTGGGGCCCATTGAGAAGAAAGTAAATTACTGGTGGGAATTACGTTCAGAAATTAATTCTCCCTTTCAACGGCCTTTGGTGCAGGATGTCCGGAAGTTGCAGGGGACTTTAGCAAAGGCTAATTTCGAGACCACAGAAGAGTTCTGGAAAGCTGTTCAACAGAGTTTGGAAAATTTGAATTGTCTTTATGACATTGCCAGTGCCACCAAATTGAGCACTCTCCAATTGGCGATCGCCATGCGGAATTTAATCAAAGCCGGGGATATTACTATGCTCCCCTACCAGGAAATTGCCATTGATAACCGTCCTTTGGTGGTTAGTGTGGACGAAAACCAAACCCATCAGCACGTTGTCGAATATACCTTAGAAAAAGGTGGCTATCGAGTTAACACCATTACCGACCCATTTAAGGCTTTGGCTTCCCTCCAAGGTCAAAGTCCTGATTTAATTTTGATTAATGCTGACATGGAAAAAATGGATGGCTACCAGTTAGCTTCTCTATGTCGTAAATCACCCCAGCTTAAACAGGTGCCCATTATGTTAATGGTGGAGAATGACAATTTAGTCCATAGCATCAAGGCCAAAATGTCTGGGGTTAGTGATAATTTGCAAAAGCCTTTTTTGCCGCAAGATCTATTGCTGAAAGTCAAAACTAATTTGCGAGAAGTGGCCTCAGCATAAGTACAGGACAAAATTTGTATGGGGTGAAACCCTGACTCAAATTTTGTAGAAGTGAACGCCGCCTCAATTTCATTTTAAATAGCCATAACTCTATTGTAATGGTTGATAAAATGTAAAATTGTGGATTCATAATTGAAGAAGTTTTCGGAAAACGAGAAACACTTTCCTCTCCTAATCAAATACCTTTTGCACTTCTATATCCCCGTTTTTATACAATCTTTCGATTTTTCGGGGTGTCCAGGAGTTTAAATGGTAAAGAGTGCAATTTTGCTTTTAATTGCGTTCCTTGCAAACTTAATGCTTCAGTTAACTTCAGGATACAGTCTTAATAAACGAATTATTTATGTAACAGGCTTGCCCCGTGCTGGTTCAACGCTGCTCTGCCAAATCTTGAGACATCACCCGGAAATTTACTGTCCTGGCCACAGTTCTCCCCTCTGTCCAACAGTGATGAGTTTACGCTATAATCTCAGTGATAACGACTTTTGGTTAGCGCAGCTAGATGTAGACTTTGAACAGAGTTATCAACGCCTTCTTAATGCATTTCGTGGTTTCATCAACGGCTGGTTTGCAGAAACAGACAAGACTTGGGTTGTGGATAAAAATCGAGGCTGGCTTCAGCATATTGAAACCATTAATCATCTCGACCCAAATTTTAAAATGCTGGTATGTGTGCGAGAATTAGGACAGATTTACGGCTCTATTGAAGCACAGCATCAAAAAACTTTACTCTTGGATTTTCCGGATCATTTGGCCAATTTATCTCGTTATGATCGTGCCGATAACCTTTTGGGAAAAAATGGAGTGATTGGCGCTCCTTTAAATGGAATTGAAGCTTTGCAAGATATTTCTCCCGAGCTTCAGCAACGTCTTTTTTACGTTGTTTTTGAGCATCTGATGAATGAACCGTCCATTGTCATTCAAAATATTTTTCAATGGCTAGGGGTGTCTCCTATTAAACTTGACTGGCAAAATTTGACAGTCAGCCCCCACGAGAGCGATAGCCACTATCGTTACAAGTACCGCCATCAAACCTACTCTGCTCTACGACTTCCCCAGAAACACTCCATTCCTCAACGCATCCAACATGACTTGCAAAAAAACTTTACCTGGTTTTACCAAACTTTTTATCCAGGCTTGTTATAATGCTTCCATCTGAGGAGCAGATAGCAGATATAAGTAAACTTTTTGAAAAATAAGGCCGAAGGGTATTAGAGTTCTTGTTCTAACAGGATTCTGGCGAGTGATTTACCAACTATAGTTCGGATTTTTTCAAAACTAGTTCATGCAAAACAAAGGAGCTAGCTACTTTCTTCCCTAGTTTTCGGCAGGCTAGATTCAATGTGGCTAAAAGTGAGCCTACTTTTAGCAGAGTTATCTTTTTGCTTAGATCGGGCAAACTATGGCTATTTTCAACGACGTAGATACCTTTCAAGAACTCAATGACGCTATCCAGTTCTCAAAGGACAATGGTGAGCACGACACCATCAATATCACAGGAGATAGTATCCTCTCCGAACAACTACTGCTGATCAACGAAGATGTGGGGTTAGTGGTCAATGGTAATGGTTGTGCCGTCAGTGGCAATAACGGCAAACGCATCTTTTTTGTCAAGAATGGTACCTTTGCTCTTGATGGCCTAAGCTTTCAAGATGGTAAAGCCCAGGGAACCAATAGTGGTGTCTTCGGTTTTGAGGACTTACCCAGCAACCTAGGCATCAGTGATTTCGATTTCAATAATGCGGTTTTCCAAATCCAATTCTTGGCTTAGGCTCACTTTTTACGCACCTTACTTTTCCTTATTTGCCCACAGAACATCATGTTTACCTACACGGTTTCTAAAGACCTTACTCTGTACGATATCTTCGACATTATCAATAATGACCTCAATGAAGATACCACGATTATTGTGAATGACAATGTTGATATATCAGACCCGATGAAACCCATCAATATTGGCACTCGAACACTAACTATTGAGGGGAATGGTTATGCCCTAAACGCTCAGAACAATAAACCCCTTTTATTTGTAAAAAGTGGCAACGTGACCATTAACTCTGTTGTCTTCCAAGCCGCTAAGAGTCAGGGACAGAATGGGGGCAATGATGCTGGGGGCGGTGCGGGTATGGGAGGGGCCCTATTTATCTACAGTGGCAATGTTTCTGTCAATAACAGTAGTTTTTCCGGCAACCAGGCGATCGGGGGGAACGGTGGTAATGGCCAGTCTGGCACTGGTGGTGCTGGAGGTCGCATGGGAAACTGGCCTCTCTATCTAGCCCAACAGAACGGCTACGCCCAAGCTAAAGCGGGAGAAAATGCCGGTGGGTTCCGTTACAAAGGCGGCGACGGTGAAAATGGTGGCTACGGGATTGGCGGTGGCAATGGTGGCAATGGCGAGATTGCTGGTTTGATCACCAAAACCGGCAATGGTGGTAATGGCGGCGAGGGGGGATTTGGCGGTAATGGTGGCCAAGGCGGCATTGGTGGTAAACTCACCGCGAAGTCAAACCTGCCAGGCGGTGAGGGGGGTTATGGCGGTAATGGTGGCCAAGGCGGTTGGGGCAGCGGTGGTGG
>NZ_JADEWJ010000410.1:0-1983 GCF_015207725.1 Synechocystis sp. LEGE 06083 | reverse complement strand
TGGAGTTTACCCTGCTTCAAACTATCTGGGATTGATGCTGTGTCTAAATTCCCTAGGGATAAATTTTGCAGTTGAAAATGGCCTTGCCATTGCCCCCCTTGGTAAACAAAGTCTTCGGTTTTAACTAATCCCCCCGCTAGGGCAAAATTGCCTTGGGCCTGGGCTTGCCAAGTACGGGGTTCGGATAATTTTCCCGTGATTTGAGCTTGCCCTGATAGGGGTAACACTGGGGGCAATGGCAAGGCCATTTTCAACTGCAAAATTTATCCCTAGGGAATTTAGACACAGCATCAATCCCAGATAGTTTGAAGCAGGGTAAACTCCAGGCCCAGGTGTGGGCCCAGGGAAATCAACAATATCAGTCGCCGTTGCAATTACAGGGCCAAGGGCAAGTGACTTTACCCCAGGGTGCAGTGGCGATCGACCAATTTCAACTCCAGGGGAAACAATGGCAAGGGGTGTTTGCGGCGAAAAATATTGCCTTGGCAACCTTGCCCGGTATGGATGGATCCTGGTCAGGAACTTTAGCTGGCAACTGGACTGGTAAAGGGCACCTTGACCAACCCATGCACCAATGGAATTTGGCCGGTTCGGGGCAATGGCGCTCTCCCAAGGGAACGGTGGACATCCAACAATTTACTTTGGGGGAGGAAAACTTCACCGCCCAACTGAGCACGGAGAGCATAGATTGGCAGGCTTTGCGGATCAGCCAACCGGGGCAGGTGGCGGGGAAATTGAAGTTAACGGGGCAATGGACTGGGGAAACAGCTCAGTTAAAAAACTTAAAAGGAAATTTGACTAGCTCCCAGGGGTGGCAATTATTATCGGACCCCGTCACTGTGGCCTTTGACTGGCAGGGTTCCCAGCTTAAATTGAGCCAACTCCGTAGCAAGGGTTTGCAAGCCCAGGGAAATGTCCAAATTGCCATTGCTGACGTTAAACCTGGTTTTAATTTCCAAGCGGGAATAAAAGCCATGGACCTCCAGGTGGAAACCACAGGGTTACCCCTAGACAAAATCATTCCCGCTCCCCAGGCAGCTCCATGGTCGGGAAATTTAGATTTTAAGGGGCAGGTGACTGGCTCTGGCCCCCAACCCCAATGGCAAGGAGAATTGGCGGTGCACCGTTTGCAGTTAGGGGAGTTTAAGTTTGCGTCCCTTTTAAGCGGTGAGGTGAAAAAAGATCTGCAAGGCGTACAATTAGCTCTCCATGGGGAAGGAGAACAAATTCGCCTCAGTTTAGACCCTACACAACAACCCACAGCGGTGTTATGGGAGCGGGGCCCATGGCAACTAGCAGGGCAAAAACAGGCTAACCAGTGGTCTTTAACGGCCCGTTCTTTGCCTCTGGACGCTTTACAAAATAGTCTGCCCTTAGCCCTAACCCTTGTGTCTAATGGGGACAATTCTTTAACCGATTCCTTGGCAAAACTCCAGAGTCAACCTTGGGGAGGACAACTATCGGGGCATTTTCAGCTTGACCTGGCCGAAAAAACGGCGATCGCCACTAGGGTTAATATCCAGCAACCCCGTTGGGGCAATTTTAGTGCCCAGGATTTGGCTGGTAATTTTAGCTACGGCCAGGGGCAATTAACGGTGGACAGTGGTCGTTTGCGCCATGGCCAGAGTACGGTTTTAATCCAGGGGCAAGCTGATTTCCAAGGCAATCAACCCCAGTGGGGCGGGGAAATTAGTTTCCGTCAAAGCCGGATTGAAGATGTTTTAACGGCTCTGCAACTGTTCACCTGGGAAGATTTTGGTCGGGGTTTTCAGCCTCCCTCTTATGGCACAGCGAAGGATCTGTACGGTGCCATGGGGCAAGATTTAGACCAAGAAAATTTGCCGCCGTTGGTTAGTGTGGGCAATGCCCTGGACGACCTGGCGACTCAATTTAAGCAACTGGCCCTGAGTGAAACTAGCTTGACGTCAACGGAGACGAATCAGGACTCTTTACCAGATTTAGACCAACTGCAGGGACAATTGC
>NZ_JADEWJ010000409.1:0-1999 GCF_015207725.1 Synechocystis sp. LEGE 06083 | reverse complement strand
AACGTATTTGCCGTAAATGGACTATGCCCATCCACCATTGGAAGGCGGCTCTTGCTTGTTTTGCTATTGAACACCCTAATTCTTTTCTTTTCTAATTTCCCCTTTACACAAATTTCTTGACACTCCCAAAAAACGTTACTCTGAAGTTCCGTCACCATCGCATTGTTATCCCTCGATTTCATTGTGTCGCAGTTAATGCCAACAATTCACGGTCGTCGGTTTGTTCAAGCCCAAGAATTGCCCCGTAAGGCTCACCGGACAATCCAAGAGCTTTGGCGAACGCAGGTTCCGTTTTCAAGCCAGAACGTTTCAATTCTGTCACGGTTGATTTTAGGTTAGGAGACAAAGCGAGTAACCGCTGTTCAATCCGAAAATGCCGTACGCCCCACTGTTTATTTGTCGGAATTGGTTGGCAGAAAATCTCAACGTCCCATTCAAATGCATTGAAATGAACAATGATGGATTCATGATTTTGAAAAGTTCCGTGTCGAATTTGAAAGCCACCTTGAGATTCAAACTGACGCGTTATGAATCCTGCGAATCGGTCAAGATCGTCACAATAACAAGCAATGTCGATATCGCTGTTGGACACATCAATTCTAAGCGGCGGCGTTCCGATCACGATTGGGTCGAATGAACACAGGTTGGCCAGCAGGTCGAGATTCTCAATTGCTTTTTCGTAAGAGATTCGCATCGGGAATCAAAGCCAAGTGGAATAAGGGTGCGACGCAAAGACTTGAACGGTAGACGAAGTTTGATCGTCCGCTCCAAGCCCATTGTTAGCTGGCTGCCCCATACGCTACCTGAAACTCTTCAAATGATCAATCGTCGCCATCACTAGATGGACAGTAACATGAGCAATGATCGCGGCCTCAAGTCCCTTCTGCCAGTATAGATAACCCGCAATCAAACCGAAAAACCCATTCCCCACAATGATATACGTAACCAACGAAGCTGTTGCTTGAGAACTGAGTGTGAATGCTAACGGTAAATGCCCTAATCCAAATGCGATCGCTGAAACACCAATGGCAAGAACAACATAGACAGTATCAGGATTTCCTTGCCCTTTTTGCAACACCCGCCATGCTGCCCATACAAGCAGAGACATCAAGCCCCACCGCATTAAGATTTCCTCGGTAATTCCTCCATAGAGAATGCGAGTGAGTAAAGGTGTGTTATTAGATAGTGCTTTTGCTTGGGCAACAAATTCATTGGGAAGTGAGGAACGCCAAAGGAAAGATATCGTTGAAATCGCGACACCGCCGAATACTCCGCCCACCAAACCAGGAATCACCTGAGGCTGAATCGCTAAAATTGGCTGCTGAGCGCTACTTGCGAGTGCTTCAAGAAAAGGTGCTGATAACCCAACTTTATATGCCAAATTGACTCCTATTAAGACTGCAATCAATAATAGGAAAGTGGGCAAAATTAGGTTGATAAGCTTGACGACGATGATAGGTAGAGGAAGTTCTTCGGCAGGGATTGGCAGTGCAATCCAGATGGTGGAAATCACTCCTATCATGCCAATTAGCCACAAAATAATGAATAGAATTTTCTTGGAAATCATGCTTGGCAAAACCTACGAAATAGACAGCGATGATCCTCTCACAGATAACCTTAAAATTATTGTCTTTATCTTATCTACTAGCAGCAGACGCAATAACAAGCGCCAATCACTGTCGGAGGGAGTAGCACGGGGAAACGGGTCATGGCTCAAAGAATGGGAAACGGAAGAAAGGTTTCTGACGAGCTTAAGGGGGACAGACTGCATCACCCTAGTACTCGACCGATCGCCTTGACCAGCACAAAGGCGATCGTACTCTCACAAATTTAACCCATCTATCCTGCCAACATTCGGGACAATAGTAGAGAAAGTATCTTAGACCGTTCTAAAGCTCTGCACTATAGTCTTGCAATTAACGAATAAGAACGAGTATATTTAGGAAAAGCCAAAGACATTGGAAATCTTCTTTAAATATAAATAAAATAAGCTTATAGT
>NZ_JADEWJ010000408.1:0-2013 GCF_015207725.1 Synechocystis sp. LEGE 06083 | reverse complement strand
ATGGAAGTCTGGGAAAAAATACCACTCCGGCTATGGCCATGGGCTTCATTGACCGCCCTGTCGAAATTGCAGAAATACTTACCTGTAGAGGCTTTTGCCACTTCACTCCTTAAAAGGACAGTGCCAAATAATGTCGGTGGCAACTTGGCTTGGAAAATTTCATAATCAGCACCATCCCAACCACGCCAGGCAATGTTGGATCCAGAAATTACAGGTTCGATGTCATTAACGTTGTTATTTGTGATTTGGAATGACCTTGAACCGTCATAATACATAATCTCGTAATCATTGCCATCCCAGCTCTGCCAAACTACCTGGCCGCCAGATAAGTTAGGTAGTTGATCGATACGACTATGACCGGTCAATCGGGTGATAGTGGAGCCATTGTAAAGATAAACGGAAGTACCATTATTACCGTTGAATCCCTCTTGCCAAACAACATTGTTACCGTCAATTTGCAAATAATTGAGTGATGAAACCCCCGTAGCTATGGTGGTAGTACTAGAACCATTGTAAAAAATAAGGGAACTTCCCTCTCGCCAAACTATGTTGTTGCCAGAAACAACAGGGCTATATTCCCAAAAAGAATTGTTAGTGATCCTTTGGGTGGAGGAGCCATTATAGCGGTACACTTCACTGGTGGAAAAGGGTCTTGCAGTCCAGACTGCACTGTTACCGGAAATCCGAGGATTGCCATCAGTACCATTAGATGTGGTACCACTGGGGGTTATGTTGCTGGTGGCAAAGCCGTTATAGAAAAAAATACGGGAATCGGAGCCGCCCGGACGCCAAACAACATTGTTGCCGGAAATAGCATAATTATTGCTATTGCCATCACTGGAAGGAATACGGACGGTGCTAAAACCATTAAAAAGAAATAAACCGCCATTTTCTTTCCAAACTACATTATTGCCACTAACTTCAGGATCACGGCCAATCGAGGAAAGAAGCCTTGTGGTGGAACCGTCATAGAGGTAAACTCCCCCCGCTCCATCCCAAGCAATGTTATTGCCAGAAATTCGAACATCAGAATCATTAGTATCATTACGAGTAATCTGGCTAATAGAGAATGAATACTGTTCTATTTCCAGGATCTCCCCGTTGATGATGACAACTGCTTTATCATCTTCTGCTCGGATGCGAGCCAAATCGTCGGAGCTTAACTCCTGTCCCAAAACTACAGCGGCAAAATGTTCCCCTTCATCGCCCGGGGTATCCACTGTATTCAATAAGCTATCAAGATAATGGCCATACTCTTCTAGAAAAACAGCTAACAGCAGACTAGTATTAGCAAGCTGTAGTAATTCGTGAGAAAGGTAAATGGTGCGATTGGTTCGAGCAAAGGCCCCCAAAGCACCGTTAATCTGGGCGCTGTCAACAAGTTCGATTGCGGGTAATGAAGAAAAAGTCTCATTACGCCAAGCATCGAGCAGAAGTGTAGTATCCACTCCTTCGCCAAAAACTTGTTGCAGGAGCATTTCCGAGTTATTGAGTTGAGCAAATGCCTGAAGCCGTGCCAAAGAAAGGGCAAAAACATCCGCAAGCAAGGGATTAATCACAGTCATAACAAAATCCTAGGTAGGAACAACTAAGCAAAAAAATATTGTTAAGGACGAAACAAGATAGACAAAACCCTATAGAGGAGTCAGGAAATATTCTGGTAAAGATATAAATTGCCTACAGAGTATATAGGTCGTCCCAGGATTCTAAGCAAAAATACGTAAAACTCTGATCTCGGTGCTTTCTGTGGTCTAGCAGAATTATACCACTGGAGAAAATCCTAGCGAACATAACCACCGTAAAATCTTGTCCAAAACCCAGCGAAAGAACTCTGTGAATGAATTAACAGCAATAAATGAATAACCCAATCGCAGCAAGCTGCGGGATATCTAGATGGGAAAAAGGTTCATCTGTTGCATACGAGCCTTCTCTTTTTCATCTCCTTGCTCTTGAATATAGCGCCTGACAATTTCGATACTTACACCATCCCCTACTGTCCCAATATAACCACCA
>NZ_JADEWJ010000058.1:0-16570 GCF_015207725.1 Synechocystis sp. LEGE 06083 | reverse complement strand
CAACATTGGCAGTGGGGCGACCATGGCCTGGAGCAATTGCAACTGGCAGGGCGCTGGCAGGGGGATAACCTCAGCCTTGCTCCCCTGGAATTACGCACTGGCGATCGATTTTTGCGGGTCACTGGGTCACTGAGGCCGGAGGGGCAACAGGGGCAAATTCAACTCCATCAACTACCCCTTGGCCCCTTGGCCAAAATTTTGCACCTCCCTGCCCACCTCGCTCCGGCAGGGGATGTATTTGCTGATTTTCGCCTCCAGGGTAGCCGGCAGAACCCCCAATTTCAGGGCAAAGTGCAGATTAAAGATAATCGTTTTGGCCCCTTGGCCCTGGAAAAAACCGAGGGAGATTTTAGTTACCAAGCCGGTCGTTTAGATTTTCAATTACAAAGTCTGGTTAATTCCCTCACGGAACCGCTGCAACTACAGGGCAGTGTTCCCTATGTCTTTCCCTTTGCCAGTCAAGCTCCCAACAGTAATCATTTTTCCCTGGCATTAAAGTTAAAAAATGACAGTCTGAAGTTGATTAACCTATTCAGCCATGGGCAATTAAGTTGGCTAGGCGGCCAGGGGGAAGTGGATTTAGCTTTGTTGGGCCGCCTTGATCCCTATAACCAAGCCCTGTACCAACTCCAAGGGTTGGGGGAAATTACCATCCAAAATGGGGCGATCGCCGCTCAGATGTTACCAGATAAGCCCCTAACCCAGGTCAATGCCAATATTGTGGCGGACTTGAATACGCTCCAGGTGACCAATTTAACCGGGCAAATCAGTGGCGGCAGTTTAGCCATGGTGGGCAGTCTACCCCTACAAAATCCCTTACCCAATCTGGACCAAGGTTTACAACTGAGCCTGAATAATTTAGCGGTGGATGTGCCCAGTCTGTACCAAGGAGCCCTGGGGGGATTGGTGCAAATTACCGGCACGGCGATCGCCCCCCAGGTGGGAGGTCAGTTAGCCCTGGGCAATGGCAATATTTCCGTGGGACAAACTCTGCCTGCTCTGGGTTCTGGTGCTCCTTCCCATCAAGGTTTGAGGTTCAACAATTTAAGCCTCGTGTTGGCGGAAAATGTCCGGGTGCAAAATTTACCCTTTCTCGATTTTGCCGCCAGTGGCCAAGTGATGCTGAATGGTACACCGCAAAATTTGCGTCCTGAGGGGGAAATTAAACTCAAAGGGGGCCAGGTAAATCTGTTTGCCAGCCAATTAAGGTTGGATAATAACCAAAATAACAGCGTTTATTTTCTGCCCCAGCGGGGTCTAGACCCCTATCTAGATTTATATTTGCTCAGTTCCGTCAGTGAAACAAGCCGCAACATCACCAACCACAGTCCCCTTTCTTCGGAGGTGCCAGAACCCTTCAGTGCCACCCAGGACAGCCTGCAAACAGTGCGCATCCAAGCCCACATCAATGGCTACGCCAGTGAAATCAACCAAAATATCCAGTTAACCAGTACGCCCCGGCGATCGCCCCAGGAAATCATTACCCTGCTGGGGGGCGGTGTGCTCAGTACCCTGGGCCAGGATAGTACCCAAACTACGGTGGGGCTAGCTAATTTGGCTGGATCGGCAGTGTTGGGGCCCGTCCAGGGACGCATTGGTGAGGCCTTGGGGCTAAGTGAATTTCGCATTTTTTCCACCCCCTTAATGAACGAAGGTGATCGCCTCCAGGGCAATCAAATCGGAGTAGCGGCGGAGGCTGGCATTGACATCACCCCCCAATTGGGAGTTTCGGTGCAAAAAATCATCAACTCTGATCGCCTACCCCAGTGGGGCTTGGAATACCGAGTTAACGACAGCACGGTGATCCGGGGTTCCAGCAATTTCCAAGACGACAGCCGGGGCATAGTGGAATTTCAAAAACGGTTTTAGCCCTTGCTAGCCGTAAGCTCCAAAATATTGGCACTGTCTGCTTAGGGAGTGAGAGCTAGAATGGTTACGCAGTATAAGGTTAAAAAAAATGAACTGTGTGTAATGTGAAAGTGAACGGGTAGTGAAAAATGGAAGAAAGAAGCTGAAGGCGGGACAGATAGTGCAAAGTTATTTGTGCAATGAATGTGGTCGTCGATTCAACGAGCGTAGCGGAACCCCCATGGCATGATTGAGAACACCAGGGTCAAAACCACTATGCCAAGGAACTAGAGGGATTACAGAGAGCCCTTAACGTACAGAGGTTACTACACAACTGGTTCCGTCCTCATGGAAGTCTGGAGAAAAATACCACTCCGGCTATGGCCATGGGCTTTATTGACCGCCCTGTCGAAATTGCAGAAATCCTTAATTCTAGAGGCTTCTGCCAATTCACTCCTTAAAAGGACAGTGCCTGCCGGTGGGGATCGGGCCGTTGGTGATAATAACGGAAGCGGCGATAATCTCGCAAAATTTGCCCGTGGTCAAAACAAACCGGATCGGGAAATTCCCACAGATCAAAAAAGCCGACGGTTTTGGCATCGTCCGCAGCTTGGGGTCTGCCGGTGGCTGCCGCCAGGAATACTACGCTGAGGGTATGTTGCCGGAGATCTCTGCGGGGGTCCGAGTAGGCATAAAACATTTCAATTAACTGCACATCCAGGGAAATTTCTTCCTTCGCTTCCCGCAGAGCTGCCGCTTCGAGGGTTTCTCCATAGTCCACAAAGCCTCCGGGCAGGGCCCAGCCGTGGGGCGGATTTTGCCGTTCAATTAATAAAATAGGCCGCCGGGGTTGATCAATCATTTCGATAATCAAATCCACCGTGGGAACGGGGTTACGAAAAGTCACAATTATGCCTGCTAATGGATGGAAATTAACTCAATAGGGTTAAAACTTAACTATAATCTAGGTATTAGCTGAGTTTTCCTCGTCATTCAATTCTCAGTAAAAACAGAACTATAGTTCTCTCAGGAGAAGAAATAAGGCCTCTTACGACCGCCCCAGCTTTAGATACCTATCTTTACTTTATTCGAGGGGGTATCCAAAAATAAAATAAATGGTTGCAACAAAAAAAGTATCACAAATATCTGGTTTGGCCATTTGTGATGATACGACTGAACGCATTTGGTTAAACGGTCGTTGAATCGGCGGAGGGGGTAAACAAAAACAATTGCTGGCAAAGACAATGATTTCTAATCATCGTAGGCGATTCGGATTAGTTTTAATTAATTTTGCCACACTTTCTTTTGCTGTGGCTTCGGTTGGGTTTTGGCTAAGCTACCGTCAACAAGTTAAGGAGACCAAGCGCATATTAGAATCGGTAAACTCCCATAGCTCAACGCTAATTGCTACTCTCAAAAACAATTTTGATCAAAAAAAAACCTTAGATATTCTCAATACTTACCATCAAAACCCAAGCCGTTTTCAGACAGAAGAAATTATCATCGGTAAAAAATCAGGGGAAACAATAGACTGCATATATTCCCGTCGTCAAGGCCATCCTAGTTGCGATCTTACTTTTGAGCACAGTCTAACTAATCAAGATTGGGCAAAACCAATGAAGTTAGCCTTGGAAGGTCAGAAGGGCTCCGAAATACTCAAGGACTATAGGGGTAAAAAAGTGATTGCGGCCTATTCCCCAGTCGCCCCCTACAGTTGGGGAGTGGTCCACAAAGTCGATCTAAGCGAAATTCAAGCCCATTTTCTGAGGGGTTGGTGGATGGTAGCCATCGGTAGTTTCTTAATCAATGGCGTTGGCATCTTTCTATTTTTCCGCTTTACTTCCCGAAATTTATTAACATCGGAAGAGGTTGCTTCATATAAGCAACTCCAGGAAAAACTGAACCAAGATAAAGATTTTATAACCGCGGTAATTAATAATACCAATACATTAACAGTGGTGGTAGATAGTGAGCGTCGTATAATTGCGATTAATTTGCCCTGTCAAGAACTTTTCGGAATTACATTAGAAGCAGTGCAAGGGAAAACATTTGCAGAAGTATTTATCCCCCAATTTAATGCTGATTTTTCCGTTAGTATGATCACTGATTATCATGATTTTTCCCAAATTTATCTGACAAATGAAAGCGATTTAAAATCACCTACAAAATATATTGTTGAATGGCAAGAAATTCCCTTTATAAATTCCAACAACAAAATCAATTGCTATATTTTTAATGGCATTGAGATCACTGAAAAATATATCTATGAAAAATCCCTTTATGCTTCGGAGTCTCGCTTCAAAGCAATGTTTGATAAAGCGGCGATCGCCATTTTAGAAATAGATGGAAATCGTCAAATAATCAAGGCTAATAGGACGGCAGAAACCCTTTTCCATCACCCCAGAGATGAAATGGTGGGGCATTTCTTAGACGAGTATGTAAGTCCGATGGATCTAGATAAGGAGTTGCATTTCTTTGGAGAATTAGTAACGAATAGTCGTAACTACTATCAAATGGACATTCAGTATATTAGTCAAAATAAATTAAGCTTTTGGGGACAATCTATTTTCTCTGGCATTTTTGATAATAATAATCAGTTTGACTATGCCATTGTCATGATTCAGGATATTAGTAGTCAGCGTAATGCTGAGAGAGAAAAAATAAAGCTTGCAGAAAAAAATAAAAATCTCGTTAAAGCCCTGGGGGAAATCGTCTATTCCTACAATATTGTTGAAGATGTTATCGAATGGCAAGGCGGAGTAGAAAGTATCCTTGGTTATACTCCTGGGGAAATGGGAACTTCAACAGAGCAATGGCTAACATTGATTCATTCGGAGGATCGAGCTTCCATTGAAAATGAACTTAATCTAATCAAAGACAATCATACTAATTTTTTTGAAAAAGAATATCGGTTGCTTGCTAAATCTGGTCAGTTCATCTGGGTGCTGGACCGAGGGGTGACCATTTTTGATCAAGACAATACTTTGTTGAAAATTGAAGGAATATTAGCAGATATTACCGTGCGAAAAGAAGCTGAAGAATCCTTGCGTAAAACTAATGCAGAGCTCATACTATCTCTAAATAAATTGGCAGATTATAATCAGGATATTTTAAAAATCAATGAACTTAATGAATATTTGCAAACCTGTCATCGAACCCAAGAAATCTATGAAGTAGTGCCACATTTTCTGAAGATGCTTTTCCCTGACTGCAACGGCGCCATTTTTAAGATTGATCAAAAAAATCAATTGGTTACCAGTATTTTGGGATGGGGAGAAACATTAAGTGAAGAGTTATTTTCCGTCACTGACTGCTGGAGTTTACGTCAAAATCAGGTTACTAGCTATCCAAATACTACCCATCGTCCTCACTGCTCCCATCTTGACAGTAACGTTATGGCTTCCCTGTGTATTCCTTTAGTTTCCATGGAAAAAGGTCGAGGCTTACTGGTAATTACTAGTGCCAAAGATACAAATTTCACTGAAAATAAGAAACAGATTGCCATTGCTTTAGCAGAGAATATATCTTTGGCTCTAAGCAATCTTGAACTTAGGGAGATTTTAGAGTTTCAAAGTATTCGCGATTCCTTAACGGGTCTTTATAACCGTCATTATTGGGAAGAGTTTTTAAACAGAGAAATTGATTACGTCCAACGTTCTCAACGACCATTGGGGATAATCATGCTAGACCTGGATTATTTTAAGCAATTTAATGACAACAATGGCCATGGGGCTGGAGATGAATTATTGATTGAAGTGGCTAGATTATTCCAGGATACTATCCGCAAGACCGATATTGCTTGTCGTTACGGAGGGGAAGAATTTTTAATTATTTTGCCCGATACATCTTTGCAAATGGCGACGGAAATTGCCGAAAGAATCCGAGTCAAAATTTCAGAAGTTTGTTTGCATTCTCAGGGTAAAGCTTTGTCATCAATAACGGCATCCTTTGGTGTCACTTGTTGCACGAGTGCAGAAGCTAAATGTGAGTTGCTAGCTCGGGCAGATGCGGCACTATATCAGGCTAAACATGAGGGACGAGATCGGATAGTTAAAGTCTAATTTATGTCAATTTTTATAAAAATTAGTGATAGGTGTTAGTGAAAATGGATGAAATAAATAATTATTTAAGTGCTATTTTGACGATGCAAAAGCCATTGTTAGCAACGATTGGCCAACCTGAAAAAATTCGTCAAGTTTTAGAATGCCTAGGGAAAACATTGGCAGCGGATCGGGTGTTTGTAGTGCAGTTGATTGCTCCTGAAACAAACGAGGGTCATTTTACCAAGCTGATTGAAGAGTGGTCACCCTCAAAAGTTTTACCTGGGGCACCCCTCAAGCTGAGTCGTACTGAGAGCATTGAGGATTGCCTAGGGGATGATTTTCACCGTATTAGTCAGGGCCATTGCCTATTTTATGCCCAGAATCAACTAACAGCGTTGGGCATCTCAGCCAAGGGTAAAGCCTGTGCAACTTATCCTTTATTGATCGACGATCGCCTGTGGGGATATTTAGCCCTTGAACTTAAAGCAAGAAATACGCTGTTGCCGGAGGTTGCCCAACAATTGATCGAGTTAACGGCCAATAGCATTGCCCTGGAAAAAAAATATCAAAACCGGGAAGACATCGAGCTCCATTGTCAGCAGTGTCAACTATTTCATCACACCGTTTTTTCTCAGGCCGAAATTGGCCTAGCAAGGGTGGGCTTAGATGGTCGCTTTCAACATGTCAACAATAAGTTGTGTCAAATCGTTGGCTACCCAGAGAAAGAGCTAATGGCCCTCAGCTTTCAAGAGATTACCTACCCCGATGATCTCGGCGATGATTTGCACTATCTCCAACAATTATTAACGGGAAAAATTGAACGGTATTCCATGGAAAAACGCTACATCCGTTCAGATAAATCCCTAGTATGGATAAGTTTAGATGTGACCCTAATCCGGGATGCCAACGAAACCCCCGAGTATTTCATTTCAGCTATCCAAGATATCAGTTACCGGAAACAGATAGAAACTGGTCTAAGGGAAAAGGGCATAAGTTTTTATCAAGTTCTGAATCAATTACCCTATCCTGTGATTATCTATAATGCGGAGGGGGAAGTCTTATTTATTAACCAAACATGGACTACCGTCACGGGTTACCAGCACAGCGATATTCCCACCATTGATGCCTGGATATCCAAAATAAAGGATTCGGAAAAAGTTAGGCTTCTAATTAAAGATGTTTTTGAAACGAAGAAGCAAACAAAGAAAAAACAAATTCGGGTGAGAACAAAAGCCGGTATTATTCGCATATGGGATTTTACTTCAACTAACCTAGGTCGCATTTTTAATCAGGATAATGTGGTGCTTTCCACTGCGGTGGACATGACCGAACAGATATCCGCTGAGTTTAAAATTAAGCTAGCCAACCAAAAATTATCCCATTCCGTCGCCTTACTAGAAAAAAATAAGCATCAAGCTAACTTACTTAATCATCTCAATTTACAGTTACAAACCTGCCAATCCCTGTCTGAATCCTTATTAACCATTGAAGCCGTTGGCGGAGAACTATTGGAAAGTCGTCAAGGTTTTTTGGCGATCGCCGATGTCGAAGGAGAGAAACTTACAACCCTAATTCGCTGGGGTGATGGCTTAAACGTTAAAGACAATTTTAGTCCCCAATCCTGTTGGGGAGTCCGGCGGGGTAAACGCCATTTTATGTCGGATCCAAGCCAGGGCATTTGCTGTCACCATTTTCAGGCAGAAAAAATAAGTATTCCCTACTATTGTGAACCACTAATAAACAATAATATCTTACTGGGAATATTGGGTGTTTCTCTGCTTGCAACGGAGACGATTGTTACAGACCTTTCAGAACAATCATGGGAATTGGATTTTCTCGGAGAACTATTAGCATTGTCCCTATCAAATTTGAGATTTCGGCAATTGGCAAAAGACAATCTCATCCATGATTCAGTGACAGGTTATCAGAATCGTAAGGCTCTTTTACAAATCTTAGCACAGGAAAAAATCAAACAACATAATTCTACTGCTGCTTCACTGCCACCGTTCCTCACTATTTTAGGCATTGAGAAATTCAAGCAAGTTAATCAGCTACTTGGCTACGATACTGGCAACAATTTACTGAAAAGTTTACTTGATGATCTCCGTTATTGCTTAGATCCTCAATCACAAATCTTCCGTTACGAGGGTATGGTATTTGTGATTTTATCTCCGGAAGAAATTAAAGAAAGTCTAGTTAGTATAATCGACTCCAAGTGGAAAAAGTTAAAGCAGCAAAACAAAGAACTTATGGAAATTGATTTGCACATCTGGACTGAGACTATTCTTCTTACACCTGAAAAAAATCAATCAGTTGATCATTCCATTCAAAAAATCATTACTTTCATGAGCCAAAGAAATCTACAGTAATCGTTCGACTTGGAATATAAAGACATGGAATCTTTACAATTTGATACCAAACTTTCCCATAAAATAGCCCTATAATCAATAACTATTTGACTGCAAAAAAATATGAATATTTGGTGCTCTATCGAAGAAATTTAGATGGATAAGCCCTCGAAAATGCTCTAGTTCTTGGCTTTAATACCACTGTTAACAGCGAAGTCATGGCCATTGTTTGCACATTCTCTATTCCCGTTGGCCAGTAATTTCCACTAAACTGGTTTGCCCTGTCCAGGCTAAACGGCGATCGCCTCAAAAATCATCAAAACGATCTATTAAAAAGCCGATGAAACGGTAATTTTTCCAGCCATATCCTGAGCTGGCTTATCGGCAAGTTTAGATTCTTAAAGAAGACAAAGATATACCCGTTAGAGTGGTAGGATAGTGGTGTGCGATCCTGTACAAATAAATCGTGTCTATCTGACATGGCTTTAGATGATCAGTCTTTTATCTACAAACAAAATGACTTAAAGCCTTGCTGTGAGAAAGACACTTGCCAGGATAAACCCCCTATAAAATGAGCGTTGCGGCTGTTGTGTGTGCGTCAAGTGGATTCGGAATTTAGTTTATTTTCATTTAGACCTTGGTAATTTAGCCCAATCAATAATATGCCCTAGCTTGTAATGAAACCTCTGTTTACCAAAGTATTGTCTGGGCTTCAATCTCGACTAAGTATCGTGGTTATAACTGGCTTACTTGGTGGTACAGGAATCTATGTTATTTACAGCATGGGCCGCTTGCTCAACTTGACCCATCAGCTTTACCATCACCCCTTCGCTGTCAATGTCACCGTTGAAGGGATCAAGGCGGATATTTTTGCCATGCACCGTTCCATGAAGGATGTGGTCTTGGCTGATTCCTCCGCAGAACTTAATCAGGCTGTTCAACAGGTGGATACTCTAGAAGCAAACGCCCTAGACCGGTTTGATATAGTCCGGAATGGTCTCCACGGCGATCGCCAAATAATCGACCAGACTGAGCAAACTTTCATTAACTGGAAGCCCATCCGGGATCAAGTCATTGCGTTGCAACGAGCAGGTAGGACACGGGAAGCCGCAGCAATTACTAAAGGTCAGGGAGCTAATTACGTTGACAGATTGGTAAAACAAATGGATTCCGTAGAGGAAGTTGCCCAGAATCAGGCGCAGATTTCCCATAACCAAGCCCACCACACCTATATTCAGCTTCTTATTGTCTCGGTTATCCTACTTGTATCTACTGTCAGTTTGAGTGTGGTATGGACTCTCTGGCTCACCCACCTAATTAAACAACGCCGCTTTTCCCAAAACCGATTAGCTTTTCAATCTCGGCGATCGGAAGCCTTGCTGGAGTTACCCAAACACGCAGACCAGTTGAGTGAAGTTGCCTTTTTACAACGAGGGCAAGAATTTGCCGAAGAATTAACCGGCAGCAAAATTGCCTTCATTCATTTCGTCAACGACGATGAGCAAACCATTGAGCTAGTGGCATGGTCCCGGGCCACCCTTCAACATTATTGCCATGCCGTAGTTGACAGCCATTACCCAGTGGAACGGGCCGGAATTTGGGCCGACGCCCTACGTCAACGCCAGCCGGTGGTGATTAATGACTATGCAGCCCATCAGGGTAAAAAAGGATTACCGGAAGGCCATGCCCACCTGGAACGACTGATCAGTGTATCAGTTATAGATAACGGCAAAGTCGTCATGCTGACTGGAGTGGGGAATAAAGTTACCCCCTACACCGATCAAGATGTGGAAACGGTGCAATTAATCTCCAACGAAATTTGGCGCATTACCCAATCCCATCGCCTTTACGAGCAACTAAAGATAAGTGAGCGCCGCTATCGTCAAGCCCAATCCATTTCTAACATGGCTCATTGGGAGCTAGACCTGAAGAGTAATAATATTTACTGGTCTCCAGAAGTCTTTGAAATACTAGAGACCAATCCCGCCGATTTCCATGGCAGTCTGGACGATTATATTGCTATTGTTCATCCTGATGACCAAAAGGAAGTGGCTCAAAGGTATGACGATTTGCTCAAAAAACAAATTGATTTTAACTCTGTTCACCGCATTGTAACTGTTGGCGGTAAGGTTAAACACGTTCGAGAATATTGTGAAATAAACTACGATAATAAGGGTAATGGGATTAGCTCAGTCTGTGTTATCCAAGACATTACAGAACACACCCTAACTGTGGAAAAACTCAAAGAGTCAGCCGCCGTTTTTCGGAATACATCAGAGGGAATCATAGTCACCAATCTCGTCCCAGTCATTTTGGATGTTAATCAAGCATTCACTGAGATCACTGGCTACTCTGCCATTGAAGTGATTGGCGTTAATCCGAAAATACTACAGTCAGGCCAGCAAGATAGTGCTTTTTACAAGGCTCTTTGGCAAACGGTAAAGGAAAAAGGAAGCTGGCGGGGAGAATTGCTCAATCAGCGCAAGGACGGCAGTTTATATAACGAAAAACTTACCATTGATACCCTCTACGATTCCCAGAACCAACCCATTGGTTATGTTGGGATCTTTTCTGATATCAGTGGCCAAAAGAAAACCGAGCAACAATTAACATTTTTAGCCCACAATGATTCTCTGACAGGGTTAGCCAATCGCTTTAGTCTTCAACAGCATCTTGAAAATGCAGTGCTAAAGGCCCAGGCTGCGGATGGGAAACTTGCCGTTCTGTTTATCGACCTGGATCGATTTAAACAGATCAATGATACCTTTGGTCATGTTATGGGCGATAGATTGCTTCAAGAGGTGGCTAAACGCTTACAACAGGTGGTTCGGGGGAGTGATTTTACCGCTCGGATTAGTGGTGATGAGTTTGTCCTGGTACTTGATCGAATAGACTCCTTAGACCAAATTGATGATGTAGCCAATCAAATTTCCCAACGGATTTTTTCTCCATCTTTTATTTTAGAGTCCCAGACAATTTATATTACCGGTAGCATTGGTATATCCTTATTCCCCCCAGATGGAATCACCGCAGATATCTTGATCCGCAATGCTGATATTGCGATGTATCAGGCTAAACAAAAGGGACGTAATCGTCATTGCTTTTACGACAGTGCCATGGCTAGTCAAGCCTCCAATGCCTTGAAGATTGAAAATGCCCTGAGAGAAGCTGTCAAACAGCCAGCATTTCGGGTGGTTTATCAGCCAAAATATGATCTCCAACAACGGCGATGGCGGGGGACAGAGGCCCTGATTCGTTGGCAACACCCTACACTGGGAAATGTACCACCAGCCCAATTTATTCCCGTTGCAGAGCAAAGCGACCTCATCCTTCATATTGGTGGTTGGGTATTAAATGAAGCGTGTCGGCAGAGCAAAATTTGGTTGGACCAGGGCGTTGACTTTGATAAGATTGCGGTCAATGTGGCGGGGCTTCAATTACTCCAACCTGATTTTATTAATGTGGTGAAAACAGTCTTGCAATCCGTCGGGTTTGACCCTAAACATCTAGAACTAGAAGTGACAGAGGGATTCATTATGCAACACCCGAGTAGCCAAATTAAACAGTTGCAACAGCTTCAGGATATGGGGATTTCGATCGCCATTGATGATTTTGGTACGGGTTATTCCTCCCTGAGTTATCTGAAGCGTTTACCCATTAATACCCTAAAAATTGACCGCGCTTTTGTGGATGGCATCCCCCATGATGCTGATGATGTGGCGATCAGCAGAGCGATTTTGACCCTCGGCAAAAGTATGGGATTGTTGATCGTAGCGGAGGGGGTAGAAACCAAAGCCCATGCAGAATTTTTAAGAGCAGAGGGTTGTGATATAGCCCAGGGCTATTTTTATTCAAGGCCAATACCACCGAGCGAATTACCCGATGTATTCCAGTCACCATCTCCAGA
Source organism: Synechocystis sp. LEGE 06083 (assembly GCF_015207725.1). NCBI lineage: Bacteria > Bacillati > Cyanobacteriota > Cyanophyceae > Synechococcales > Merismopediaceae > Synechocystis > Synechocystis sp. LEGE 06083. Next base: position 4,424 of record NZ_JADEWJ010000058.1, on the reverse strand, counting down.
CTCGGCAGAAGAAAGAAGACAAGGGAAAAAAGAACAATTGGAAGGGGAAGGGTTTGTTTTTTCTCCTTCCGTCATTCATCCCAATTAAGGATGCGTCTAGTTGTTGGCTTCGGAACCACTGGCAACGGGCAATGCACAGTCACCATTGGCACACATTCCCTTTTCCCTCTGGGCTAAAATTTCCGCCAAGCTCGGCCGTCCTGTCCAGCTCAAACGGCGATCGGCCCAAAAGTCGTAAATTTTGTCCACCAAGGGGCCAATGATAGGCCAACGGGTGGGAGCGTACAGCCAACCAATACCCAGCACTTCGTACACTTCCCGAAAAACGGCCACGTTTTTGATCACCGTCCCGTCGGCCTTCACAGCATGGATGCGGGCCATGGCATCCTCAAAACTAACATCGCCATGGTCTTGGGGATTGTAATCCGGCTGGGCAATGTCCACAAAATTAACCAAGCCCCGGCCTCGGTCTTTGCTACGGAGAAAATTCACTTCCCTCAGGCAAAGGGGGCATTCACCGTCGTATAAAAGTTCAATTTGCCAATTTTTCACTGAATTTACTCCCCTAGGGTCAAAATTTCCACCCCATCTTCAGTGACGGCAATGGTGTGCTCAAACTGGGCGGAGAGCTTGCCATCCTTAGTGATAGCAGTCCAACCGTCATCTAGTAGCACCGCTTCCCAGGTGCCTTCATTGATCATGGGCTCAATGGTAAATACCATCCCTGGACGTAGTCTTTTGCCCTTACCTGCTTTGCCGTAATGGGGAATTTGGGGGGCGGTGTGGAAAATTTTGCTAATGCCGTGGCCGACAAAATCCCGAACCACGGAAAATCCCTGGGCTTCGGCATGCTTTTGGATCGCCGCTCCAATATCACCAATTTTGCCGCCTGGTTTAACTGCTTCAATGCCTAGTTGTAAACATTCTTCGGTGACTTTGACCAATTTTTCTGCCACTGGGCTGGGGGTGCCGACAAAAAAGGTGCGGGAACAGTCGCCATGGTAGCCGTCCAGGATAGGGGTAACGTCAACGTTGATGATGTCTCCTTCCTGCAACACCCGTTTGCGGTGGGGGATGCCATGGCAGATAACTTCGTTGATGCTGGTGCAAATGGATTTTGGGAAACCGTTATAACCAAGGGGGGCGCTGATGGCTCCGTGGGCTTTTGTCCATTTTTCCGCTTCGTCGTTGAGATCTAGGGTGGTTATGCCCGGTTGCACCATTGGTGCTAGGTGATCGAGTAGGGCCGCCGCTAGTTGGCCCGCCTGCCGCATTTTTTCTATTTCTCGGCGGGAAAGGAGGGTAATAGTGTCGCCCATTGATAATGCTTACTCTTACTGTAAAAAATCAAAAGATATTGCTGGTTGTACTTTAAGTTTAACCAAAACTTCGACTGAGTTCACTCTCCCATGGCAGGGACGTGATGTTCAAGGGCTAAGTGGAAAGGCAGACTTACAAAGGTTGATCATCAAGAAGGACTCTGATGGAGGTAATAGCGGTTCAGTGCTTCCAATAGTTGGTCAATGTGCCCTGGGGAATGGGTGGCCATGACTGAAAAACGCAGTCGGCTGTGGGGAACGGTGGGGGGACGAATGGCCGGAGCAAAAATTCCTTGGTCTCGCAAATACTTGGCCATTTCCAGAGCGTTGGCTGGGTTGGCGGCTCCTACCCAGAGGATGGGGGCATTGCTTGGCGATCGCCGAAAGTTTGATTTGACTAAAAGTTCTAATCCCTTGGCTAGGTAATCAACGTTGTGCTGAAGTTGGGCAACCCGTTCCGGTTCCCGTTGGATGAGTTCGATGGCGGCCAGGGCGGCGGCGGTGTCGGCGGGGGAAAGGCCGGTGGTGTAAATCCAGGTAGCAGCTCGATTCCGCAGAAAATCAATTAGAGCAGCACTGCCAGCAACGTACCCCCCCAAACTCCCCAGGGCCTTGCTGAGGGTTCCCACCTGAATCCAATCTCCCACCGGTAACTGAAAATGCTCCCGGCAGCCCGTTCCGGTTTTTCCCATAGTGCCAGTGCCATGGGCATCATCCACTAGCAACATGCTTTCAAACCGCTCGGCGATCGGCACTAATTGGGGTAGGGGACATAGATCGCCATCCATACTGAACACCCCATCACTGAGGATCAAACAACGGCGGTGATGGTCTCGATGTTGCACCAACAGATCGGTCAAAACTTCTGGGCACCCATGGTCATAGTTAATTACCTTGGCCCCACTCAACTGTGCTCCCCGCTTCAAGCTGGAATGATTGTACTCATCTGCTAAAATCAAGTCCCGCTTACCCACCAACGCCGTGATGGTACCTAGATTAGCCAAATAGCCAGAACTAAAAACCAAAGCGGCTTCCGTCCCCTTCCACTGGGCGATGGCCTGTTCCAATTGTTCATGGAGCTGACGATGGCCACTCAACAACCTCGATCCCGTACTCCCCGTCCCCCACTCGGCGATCGCCTTAGTGGCCGATGTTTTTAGGTGGGGATGACCAGCCAAGCCAAGATAATCATTACTAGCAAAGTTAATTAGCCGTTGCCCCTCCAACTCAATTTCTGGCCCTGGCCCCTGGGTAATTATTTGAGGATGGCGATGCCAATGGGCCCGCTGAATAGTTTCTAGAGCATCATCTAGCCAAGTGTAGGCAGTGGAACCAGTAGCCATAAACTTCAAACTGAATAAAACAAACCCCCCAACCATCATCTAGCGGGGGGAGTTTTTTTCTTTTTTTTTAATGGCGGGAGGCGGATTTGAACCACCGACCTTCGGGTTATGCTTACCAACTACAGTTTTCACTGCCTGACTATGTCAGTTTGTGGTCTGGACTTTCCCTTCACCCTCAGCTTTTCTGTTAGGGTGTCTCCCATCAAGTCTCTACACCTTCCCAGAAACATCGAGTGTTTCCAGGTTTGGCTCGGGATTACCATTTGAAAGGCTTCCCCGAATTTGAGAGATAATCACGCAGAAGTTTCCTTTTGCGCAGCCCCTTTTTGCAAGATGAGATGCCAAGCCTCTCGGTAATCGGACGACCTTGGTTTTCTCTGACGTTTATCAGTTTCGACTAAGTGAATCTCACTACCGTAACTAATAAAGACATCAACCGGAAAGACATAGAACAGGTCAAGCTCTTCAATGTAGGCAACAGCGAAATCAAAGTCATTCTCACTATAAGGAGATCTAACGATATTCCGTCTATTTGTCCTTGTCCTGCGATTGTCAACAACATAATTGCCAGTCTTTTCGCCGAACCAGGAGCTTTTAACCTGCACCTTCAGAAGGACTCCTTCGACATCAAAGACCAAATCGTAAGAAAGACGGTCTCCCAATGGCTTCAGAACCCCCCAACCAAGCTTCAAAGCATGAAGAATGGTGGCCTGCTCTGCAATGTCACCCTTAAGCTTAGTGCTCATGGTTTACATCTTGCGACTTGAGCCCGACGAGCTACCAGACTGCTCTATCCCGCGTCGCTTCAAACATCATAACTGATGGGGGAGATTTTTGCCAAACTTTATTTTCTCAACAAGTTTGCTTCACAATTAAGCCCTCTAATCTTTATTCTGAAACAACTAGAGAGCTAAACGTTGAGAGGATTGTTTGTTAGATAACTAACTCAGTCCCTGCCGCACTGGGCATATTTTGGTGGAAACCGTATTGAGTACCGTTCATGATCCAGGCGACATTCCAATTTTGGCTAGGATAGGTAGCTAAAATATCTGTCTTGCCGTCCCCATTGACGTCGGCGGTGCCGGTAATGCGCCAATCTGGCCCCCAGCTCGGCAAAATTTCCGTGGACAGCAATTGTCCGTTGCCCCCCATGAGGTGCACTGCATTCCAACCAAAGTCTATATTCCTGACCAGGACATCGACGTTCCCATCACCGTTCATGTCGCCAGCAGCCATTGCTTCCCAGCGGGGCCAGAAAGAAGCTGATGTATAACCTCCATAGGTGATGCCATACATATCCCAAATGGCATTCCAACCATTAGAAGGATTGCTGACTAAAATGTCGGTATTGCCATTACCGTTAAAGTCCCCGGTATCTTGAATAACCCAGTCTGTGCCCCAAGACGGTAAACCGGCCACCCAGGAAACCTGTCCTTGGTTCATTACCCAAAGGGCGTTGTAGCCCGTGCTAGGTTGGGTGACGACAATGTCTAACTGACCGTCACGGTTAAAATCCCCTGTGGTTATTGGTTTCCAGCCCTGCCAACTAGGCAATGTAAAAGTTCCGTCCAGAACTCCACCTTTGACTAGCCAACCTTCATTGCTATTACGCCAACCCTGATGGGCTATTCCAAATAATGGGCATTGTCTGCTTAGGGAGTGAGAGCTAGAATTGTTACGCAGTATAAGGTTGAAAAAAATGAACTGTATCTATTGTGAAAGTGAACGGGTAGTGAAAAATGGAAGAAAGAAGCTGAAGACG
>NZ_JADEWJ010000407.1:0-2028 GCF_015207725.1 Synechocystis sp. LEGE 06083 | reverse complement strand
TTAAAGGCTGGGGAGGGTGAAGGGCAGGGGGAAGATTAGGGCGAGTTAAAAACCTCAGCCAATCCCCCTGGTTTATCCCGGAAAACCCAACTTCAGCTCAAAGTCTAGCCAATGGAAAGACTGCGGGCGAGGAAGAACGCCCAGGTGGTAACAATACCTCCGAGGAGATAATGCGCTACACCGACCGCACGACCTTGAATGATGCTCAAAGCGCGGGGTTGAATGGCAGGAGCCACATTTAGTTTGTTGTGAGCCCAGACAATGGACTCGATCAACTCTTGCCAATATCCCCGTCCACTGAACAGGAACATGAGGCTGAAGGCAAAGACAAAGTGTCCAGCGAGGAACATGATGCCATAGGCCGACAGGGCAGAACCGTAGGAGTTGATTACGTTGGCGGCTTGGGCCCAGAGGAAGTCCCGCAACCAGCCATTGATGGTGATGGCACTCTGGGCAAAGTTACCCAGGGTCACATGGGTGACACCGCCATCGGGGGAAACGGTACCCCAAACATCGGATTGCATTTTCCAACTGAAGTGGAAGATGACGATGGAAAGGGAGTTGTACATCCAGAACAGACCGAGGAAAACGTGGTCCCAACCAGATACTTGGCAGGTGCCGCCGCGACCAGGGCCATCACAGGGGAAACGGAAGCCGAGATTCGCTTTATCGGGGACAAGGCGAGAACTACGGGCATACAGAACCCCTTTGAGGAGGATCAGGGCCGTTACGTGGATTGTGAAAGCGTGGATGTGGTGAACCATGAAGTCTGCCGTACCCAGGGTGATGGGCATCATGGCGACTTTACCGGCAACGGCAACGGTTTCTCCACCAAAGGCATAGCTGGCAGTGGCCAAGGCATTGGGAGCAGTGGCTCCGGGGGCCAAGGTGTGCAGGTGCTGTACCCATTGGGCAAAGATCGGTTGCAATTGAATGGCCGTGTCGGAAAACATGTCCTGGGGACGGCCTAAAGCCCGCATGGTGTCGTTGTGGATGTAGAGACCGAAGCTATGGAAGCCGAGGAAAATACATACCCAGTTGAGATGGGAAATGATGGCGTCACGGTGGCGCAGCATCCGATCCAGCAAGTTATTAACGTTTTTGGCGGGATCGTAATCACGCACCATGAAGATGGCGCCATGGGCACCGGCCCCTACGATGAGGAAGCCGCCAATCCACATGTGGTGGGTGAATAGGGATAGCTGCGTAGCGTAATCGATCGCCTGGTAGGGATAGGGCGGCATCGCATACATGTGTTGTGCAACGATGATCGTCAAAGAACCTAACAGGGCGAGGTTAATGGCCAATTGAGCGTGCCAAGAAGTGGTCAGGATTTCATAAAGTCCTTTGTGACCTTCCCCGGTGAAGGGGCCCTTGTGGGCTTCGAGGATCTCTTTCATACTGTGACCGATGCCCCAGTTCGTGCGGTACATATGACCGGCAATGATGAACAGGACGGCGATCGCCAAGTGGTGGTGAGCGGTATCAGATAACCACAATCCGCCGGTTACCGGGTTCAATCCCCCCTTAAAGGTGAGGAAGTCAGCGTAGACTCCCCAGTTGAGGGTAAAGAACGGCGTCAAGCCCTGGGCAAAGCTGGGGTAGAGTTCCGCCATTTTGCTCGGCTCTAAAATAAACTCGTGGGGGAGGGGAATGTCCTTAGGAGCAACCCCAGCATCCAAAAGTTTATTAATGGGCATGGAAACGTGGATCTGGTGACCCGCCCATCCCAAGGAGCCTAAACCCAACAAACCAGCCAAATGATGGTTCATCATCGACTCCACATTTTGGAACCATTCCAATTTGGGAGCTTTGACGTGGTAGTGGAACCAGCCAGCGAACAGCATTAGGGCAGCCATAACCAAACCACCAATGGCGGTGCAGTAAAGCTGATAGCTGTCGGTGAAACCGGAGGCCCGCCAGAGATAAAACAGGCCGGACGTAATCTGAATACCGTGGAAGCCGCCGCCCACATCTCCATTCAAAATGCCTTGACCAACAATGGGCCAAACCACTTGAGCACTGGGT
>NZ_JADEWJ010000057.1:0-16822 GCF_015207725.1 Synechocystis sp. LEGE 06083 | reverse complement strand
GAGCTAGACCTTCGGCGATCGCCGTTTTACCAACCCCTGGTTCCCCAATCAGGACAGGGTTATTTTTGGTGCGGCGTCCTAGGATTTGGATAACCCGCTCAATTTCTTTCTGGCGGCCCACCACGGGGTCTAACTTGCCCTCCCCGGCCATTTGGGTGAGGTTAGAGCCAAACTCGTCTAGGGTAGGGGTTTTGGTGCGGCCAGAGGATCCTCCTCCAGCGGCCACCTCGGCGGTTTCCCCCAACATGCGGATCACCTGGGTGCGGACTTTGGAGAGATCAACCCCAAGGTTTTCTAAGACCCGGGCAGCTACCCCTTCCCCTTCTCGAATCAGACCCAACAGCAAATGTTCGGTGCCGATATAATTGTGGCCCAGTTGCCGTGCTTCCTCGAGGGAAAGTTCCAGCACCCGCTTGGCCCGGGGAGTAAAGGGAATTTCCACGGCCACAAAGCCTGATCCCCGCCCGATAATTTTTTCTACTTCAATGCGGGCATCTTTGAGATTAACCCCCATGGATTTAAGAACTTTGGCGGCGACGCCAGTCCCTTCGCCAATCAAGCCGAGCAGAATTTGTTCCGTGCCAACGAAGTTATGTCCGAGGCGACGAGCTTCCTCCTGAGCAAGCATGATTACTTTAATGGCTTTTTCCGTAAAGCGTTCAAACATAACCTGAATCCATCACCTCAGCGTGCCCTGTGTATTGCTGATTCTAACATAGCGCTTTTATTGTGCTGTTGCCCTGGGTACAGCCGTGGATGTAGGTTTAACGGTGGAATGGCGAATTGCGTCTGTGGGGTTTTCCCCACCTCAACCTTCGTAATCCTATCTCCAGACTCCCCGTTTTTGACCCTGACAACTAACAGAATTAGGGGGCATAGAGCAATGGGGGATCTCCGTTTCGACTAGTTAAATGATGAAAAATATTTTGGCGATCGCCGTAATCACTCCCTAAAAGCAACCAAACCAAAATCCCATAATAATCATGGGGCAAATAATTCTGGTCAAAGTTAAAGCTAACTACAGCCTATGGCCGGGTTGCCAAACAGGCGCTACTTTCCAACACAGTCCGCCGGGCCCATTGATCCGCTGTCAAAATGGTTTCTAGATCAGGACTAGCCGTATTTTGGCCAACGTAGAGGTCGCAGGTCTTTTCAATCAGACGGGGAATATCCAAAAAAGTGATTTTTTCTTGTAAAAACAAAGCCACGGCCTGTTCGTTAGCCGCATTTAGCACCGCTGGCATGGCGCCCCCGGCCCGACCGGCTGCATAGGCTAACATCATGCAGGGATATTTGTCGTGATCCGGTTCCCGAAAACTTAAACTACCAGCTTTAACTAAATCTAACGGTTCCCAATCGGTGTAAATTCTTTCTGGCCAGGATAGGGCGTAGAGCAGGGGCAAACGCATATCGGGCCAACCCAATTGAGCTAAAACAGAAGTATCTTGTACTTCAATTAAGGAATGGATGATGCTCTGGGGATGGATAACAATGTCAATGTGGTCGTAATCCAAGCCAAACAAATAATGGGCTTCAATCACTTCCAAACCCTTATTCATCAGAGTGGCGGAGTCAATGGTGATTTTTTGTCCCATGGCCCAATTGGGATGTTTCAGAGCATCCTGCACCGTCACAAAGGGTAAGCGCTCCACCGGCAAGTCCCGGAATGCACCCCCGGAAGCGGTGAGGATAATCCGCCTCAATCCTCCCTCCGGGACCCCCTGTAAACATTGAAAAATAGCCGAATGCTCGGAATCCGCCGGTAATAGTTTCACCCCCATTTTTTCCACCAGGGGCAACACCACCGGAGCCCCCGCAATCAACGTTTCCTTATTGGCTAAAGCAATATCTTTGCCTGCGGCGATCGCAGCCATGGTGGGCAATAATCCCGCACAACCGACAATGCCTGTAACCACACTTTCTGCATCGCCATAGCGGGCCACTTCCACGACGCCCCCTTCTCCCACTGCATATTGGGGTTGATAATCGGTTAGATCGGCCACTGCCGCTTTTAGATCGGCTAACTTTTCTTCTCGACGAATCGCAACAATTTCTGGGCGGAACTCCGCCACCTGTTCAGCTAGTAATTCAACATTGCCCCCAGCCGCTAAACCTACCACCTGGAAAGCATCGGGGTGATGGGTAACAATGTCCAGAGTTTGGGTGCCAATGGAACCGGTGGAGCCAAGGATAGAAATGCGTTTCACCATTACCGCCGTTGCTTAAGCTAAAACTAATCTTCCCAATCTTACGGGGTTGCCGGCCATCTGAGAAGGAAAAACTCCCCCAGGGTTAAACCGAGGAGGAGCAAAGTTATTTATTCTCTTTTTTCTGCTAAGCCAAAACTTAGAAACGAAAAATTAATCCCAATCTACACAGCAACAGAAGTGCGGGAAGTGGCGGTCAGCTCACCTTTAGCATATTTAGCGGCGTAGTCATCCAAGGTCAATTGCTTGATCTTAGAAGCATTGCCAGCGGTCCAGAACTGTTGATAACGGTCGGCACAAACCTGCTTCATATATTTAATGGAAGGCTTGAGGAAGTGACGGGGATCAAAGTTTTTGGGATCTTTAGCGGCGGCTTCCCGGAAAGCGGCGGTGATGGCCAAGCGGTTATCGGTGTCGATGTTCACTTTACGTACACCACTCTTGATGCCTTTTTGAATTTCTTCTACGGGCACACCATAGGTTTCGGGGATGGCACCACCGAATTCGTTGATCATGTCGATCCATTCCTGGGGAACGGAGGAAGAACCGTGCATTACCAAGTGAGTGTTGGGCAACAGGCGGTGAATTTCTTCAATGCGACTGATAGCCAAAACTTCCCCGGTGGGTTTGCGGGTAAATTTGTAAGCACCATGGCTGGTACCGATCGCCACAGCGAGGGCATCCACCTGGGTTTTGTTAACGAATTCCACCGCTTCTTCGGGATCGGTCAACAGTTGGGAGTGGTCTAACTTCCCTTCAAAACCGTGGCCGTCTTCCGCTTCCCCTTGACCGGTTTCTAAGGAACCCAAGCAACCCAATTCCCCCTCTACACTGGCCCCAACGGAGTGGGCTACCTTAACCACTTCAGCGGTTACATTGACGTTGTACTCAAAGCTAGCGGGGGTTTTGGCATCAGCTTCCAAGGAACCATCCATCATCACACTGGTGAAACCATTGCGGATAGCGGAATAGCAAGTAGCGGGGCTGTTCCCATGGTCTTGGTGCATGGCAATGGGAATGTGAGGATAGGTTTCGACCGCCCCCAAAACTAAATGGCGCAGGAAATTTTCCCCGGCATAGCTACGGGCGCCACGGGAAGCTTGCAAAATTACAGGGCTGTTGGTTTCATCAGCGGCCTGCATGATCGAAATGATCTGCTCCATGTTGTTGACATTGAAAGCGGGAATGCCATAACCATTTTCCGCCGCATGGTCTAACAGCAATCGCATTGGGACGAGAGCCATAAATCCTCCTAAGTTCTATTGCCTAATGTGTATTGGGTTCGCAAGACAAGTCTTTATATGGGTCTCATCTTAGGCTAGTTTCTGTCCCTTGACAAATTTTAATGATCTTTTTTGCCCCGCCTCAGGAAATTTGTGCTAGGGCATTGAAATCAGCCCATACCAATATCCCCACCCTAGTCCATAGCTGAATAACCACATTTTAGGATGGGGAAAAATTGTAGGTATTTAGCAATATGACCCACGGCGATCGCCATCGGGGATCAAACAGTTCAAAGGGTAGCGAATACTTCCTTAGCCACCGCAATGGTCTGGTCAATCTGGGCCTCGGTGTGGGCCAGGGAAGGGAAGCCGGCTTCGTACTGGGAAGGAGCGAGATAAATACCCCGTTCCAACATCCCTCGATGGAAACGGGCAAATTTGTTGGTGTCGGCTAGCTTGGCATCTTCGTAATTGCGCACCGGACCGGGGGCAAAGAAAATACCAAACATGGCACTGATGGAACCGCCACAAACTTCATGGCCGGCTTCTTCGGCGGCGGTTAACAAGCCACTTACCAAACGTTTGGTAATTTTATCCAGATATTCGTAGGAACCGGGCTTTTGCAAAATTTCCAGGGTTTTAATGCCCGCGGTCATGGCCAAAGGGTTACCGGACAAAGTTCCAGCTTGATACATTGGCCCTGCTGGAGCCACCATGGCCATAATGTCTTCCCGACCACCATAAGCTCCCACTGGCAAACCACCACCAATCACTTTACCAAGGGTGGTTAAATCGGGGGTAACGCCAAATCGAGCCTGGGCACCACCATAGGAAACCCGAAAGCCAGTCATCACCTCATCAAAGACCAGTAGAGCACCATACTCCTTGGTCAATTCCCGCAATCCTTCCAAGAAGCCGGCATCGGGGAGAATAAAGCCCGCATTGCCCACCACCGGCTCAAGAATAACCCCGGCGATACTGTCGGGATTTTCCACAAACAAGGCTTTGACCGCTTCCAAATCGTTATAGGGAGCCGTTAAAGTGGCCTTGGTGGTATTGCTGGGCACCCCAGGGGAATCCGGCAGGCCCAGGGTAGCCACCCCAGAACCGGCTTTCACCAGAAACATGTCGGCGTGGCCGTGGTAACAACCCTCAAATTTAATAATCTTTTCCCGGCCAGTGAAGGCCCGCATCAAACGCAACACTGACATACAAGCTTCAGTGCCGGAGTTGACAAACCGCACCATCTCAATGCTGGGCACGGCATCAATGACCATTTCCGCCAGGACGTTTTCCTGGGCACAGGGAGCACCAAAACTAGTGCCCTTATCCAAAGCTTGTTTGAGGGCATTGATCACATCGGGGTGGGCATGACCACAAATGGCCGGTCCCCAGGTGCCCACATAGTCTATGTATTGATTGCCATCTACGTCCCAAATCTGAGCCCCTTCTACTCGGTCAAAAACAATGGGCTGACCGCCGACGGACTTAAATGCCCTCACCGGGGAACTGACCCCCCCAGGCATTAAATGTTGAGCCGCGGTAAAAATTTCTTCTGACTTAGTGGTGATAAAAGGGGTTGCGTTAACCAATTCGCGTCTCCTTTGGGTGTAAAGACTGGCTATGTAAATTTATCGAAACCTGTTCCCGCATTAAAAAACAGACGGGGACAACTCCACTGTACAGAATTTTGGTGCCCCGTTGAACAAACTTCTGACGTCCTAGCTTGGAACTCTAACTCCCTGGACAGGGTTTCAAGAAGCCATAGCTTTCAACACCCATGCTTGTGACCGAATCACTCTGAGTTATGAGGAGACTTTCAGATTTTTTCCCCTAGGAAGTAGGGCAATATTGTCAGCGCAGGAGCAGATAATAAATTTGCCCGTCGTCACTCATTAAACCGGCCCGATCGCCTGGGGTTTGGCCGGTGCCCATAAAAATATCTACCCGACCGGGGCCTTTGATGGCACTACCGGTATCCTGGTCCACCACAAAACGACTAACGTTGACCTTTTGACCCCGACAATCGGGAATGGGAGCCGCTAAAACGGCGATCGCCCCTGGAGGCATGAGAGCTTTATCTGTGGCAATGGAACGCTCTGCGATGACTGGTACACCAATGCTACCTTTGGCGGGGGTGCTGGCGGAGGTTTCCTTAAAGAAGATCAGACGGTTATTGCGGGGAATAAAACGGCTTAGTTCACTGGGATTTTGCTCAAAATACTCGATTAATTTTGGCAAAGTAACTTCCCCCGGTTGAAAAATGCCTTCCTGGATAGTTTCCTTCCCCAAACTTACGTAGGGATAATCCGTCGCCCCAGCAAAGGCCACCGAACTTTGGCCGCCCCCCACCCAGTTGATTTTGGCCGAACCTTGCACCTGGATTAGATAAGCATCTAAACGGTTACGGAACCAGGCAATTTCCCGCCCTTGCAACTGACTGGATTTTCCTAGGCCATCCAACCCTTCTAATTCAGCTCTGGTGGGGTGGGGTTTAGACCACCGGGAAAAATTGGTGGGCAAACCATAGATGGGATAACGATATTCAGCAGTTCGTTGGCGGCTGGCGGTATAGACCGGCTCAAAATAACCAGTGAAATGGACTGTGCCCAGGCCGTCGTTACCGATCGCCTGATAAAACTGAAACTCCCTGGCCACAGCGGTCTGGAGAGCTTCAGGGCTGGGGGCTTGTTGCAACAAGGTCTTAAATCTCTGCAGGGAACGGGTTACCCGCTCTCTGGTCACCCCCGGTACAGAGTAATTCTGATAGGCTCGGGCGGCGCTGGCGGTTTTCAGATAGGCCAAACTATGGTCAATGGCCCGCACCAGGGACTGTTTATCCCCCGCCGAACAATGGTTCCCCCACAACTGTTCATCAAAACCCACCGTTGGCGTTAAATTTGCCCCCGTCACTGGTGTTAATGGTCGCGACTGAGCCCTTAGACCACTGGCATTGCCACCGAAAACCAACAGTAAAGCCAATAGCGGGAAAGATTGCTTAATCATTTGTTGCTTTGTCTAAATTACCTACCGCTGACGAAAGTTAAGTTTACCTGCTCCCTTGGCAATAGGGTCTGGGACGCCACCAGTCTGCAGACTAACCCATGGCCAGTTCTAGTCCAATAGCATCATTGGGAACTTTTATTTATTAACTTTTAAAAAGAAAAATCAGGTGTTCTCGATGGACATGTTTGGGTATTGTTACCAAGATAAATTCCCCCAAAATCAAGAATGATAAGTTTAAATAATGGCAGTCAAAACTATTTTAAAAATTTAACTAAGTCTTGCTCCCTGCCTAGATTACGTAAAAATTTAACTGTTTAGAAGCGTTTTTATACCTAGAGCTTCAATGGAGTGGGCTGAAAATCTCTGTTAACCTGGAGACAGTTTCAAGGGAAAACTCAATGGTTACACTAGATAAAATTGAAACAAAAATCATTAAGCTAAACTCCGGAGCAATTCCTGCCATTCAATCCGTCTTGGAGCAGGAAGCGATGGTCTTATTAGGTTTAGCCACTACCTATGTGCTAGTGGTCAATGGTGCCAGTCCCAGAGCCGTGGCTCATTTGCGGGCCTTTAAGCAATTTGATAAAGACCAACCCCTAGGCATTCTCACCCGAGGCGATCGGGCTATGGATGTGGCAAAAATTCCCCCCGCCGCCAAAAAATTGATGGGCCTTTTTCCTTTACCCATAACCCTCATTGTCGAAGCCTTGCCCCACTTAGACCCAGGCATTACCCAGGGCTTTCGCAATCTTTTTATCACCTGTCCCGATGCTTTTGTTTTTGATCTGGTGGGGGCGATGTCTTTTCCGTTGGTGTGTGCCACGGCCAAAGTAGGGGGAGAACCGGTGACTAGTTTTGCGGCAGCTAGCCGTTATTTTGAAGGCCAGGTGCCTTTAATTGGTGATGGTGGCCGATGTCGCTATGCTCGACGGGGAACATTGATCGACTGTACTTTGCCCTTACCCACCATTATGAATTTTGGTCCTATTTCCTTTGATGACCTGCGCCCCCTAATACCGGAAATCATTTTGCCCTCCCATCTGATGAAATAAATCATTCCTGCTCTGGACCATTGGGGGCAAGGCCCTATCAACTCTCCTCTTTGCCCCTAAAGCAGATTTTTTCACCTCGGTGTTGCCAAAATTACTGTCATTTAACTTGGGCTAATAGTTTAGACGGGATCATCAATTGGTAACCTATTGCCTAGGTTTTACCTCCAGTGCTAGTAATTTAACTTTTTTGATCCTATGGCCCTTTCCCCCGCAGACGTTACCGTGGTCATTTTGGCTGGGGGCTTTGGCACCCGCATTAAGCAACAGTTGTCAGATTTACCTAAACCCCTGGCCCCAGTGGCCCACCGTCCTTTTCTAGATTGGCAATTGCGGTACTTACAACAGCAAGGTTTTCGGCGATCGCTCCTTTCTACAGGTTATTTGGCGGAAAAAGTGACGGCCTATGCCCAAAATGCCGACATTGCCGACATGGCGATCGCCTGTGTGGCGGAGGAAGAACCCTTGGGAACGGCGGGGGGATTTGTCAATGCGGTTAGTCACCATAATTTTAAGGAACCCACACCGGCTTGGTTGGTACTCAACGGCGATTCCTTAATTGTGACGGATTATCGAGTTCTGTTGGCCGAATTGGCTGATGACAGGGTTGATGGGGTGATTTTGGGCGTTCATGTGCCCGACGCATCCCGTTTTGGTTCCTTGAAAGTCAATGGGCAAGGGGAATTGGAACAGTTTGCCGAAAAGCAGGGAGGGGCAGGGGTAATTAATAGTGGAGTTTATCTCCTTGGCGATCGCCTTTTAGCCCAGTTTCCCGATCGCCGGCCCCTAAGTTTTGAGTACGACGTGTTTCCCATATTGTTGGCCCAGGGAGCAAAAATCAAAGTCCATGCCGTTGAAGCTCCCTTTTTAGACATTGGCACTCCGACAACCTTGGCCCAGGCGGGGGAATTTATCCAGTCTCTGGAAATATTTAACTCCATAGATGACCAGGGGAAATAACGCCCAACCGTAATTACCCCCTAGGCAAAAAAGGAGCATTCCCGTTGACATTAGCTAAAATGAGAACTCAGCTAAGTTTTGTAAATTTTGGTTTACGGGGGCAGGCATCGGAATGGGTAAACAGACAAGGCGGTTATGGGCTTTAGCTTTCTCTTTGGTCATTGGGGCTGTTATTTATCTGGGCAATACACCGCCGGCCCTGGCCTTCACCGAGGAACAAAAGCTCCTGTTGCAATCTTGGCGCCTGGTGAATCAAGCCTATCTCGATGAAACCTTTAACCATCAAAATTGGTGGTTGTTGCGGGAAAAGTACGTTAAACGCCCCCTCCGGGACCGGGAAGAAACCTACACGGCGATCGAGGAAATGCTCGCCACCCTAGATGAACCCTTTACCCGCCTACTGCGTCCAGAACAGTACGGTAATCTCCAGGTGACCACCACCGGCGAGCTATCGGGGGTAGGTCTGCAGATCAACATCAACCCGGAAACTAACCAATTGGAAATTATGGCCCCCCTGGCCGGTTCCCCAGCGGAGGAGGCCGGCTTGCAACCCCATGACCAAATTCTGGCGATCGACGGCGTGGATACCCAAACCCTGAGCTTAGACGAAGCGGCGGCCAGAATGCGGGGTCCAAAGAACACCAAGGTTTCCCTAGAAATTCTCCCAGCGGGCACCGAAGTCCCTGAAAAACTTACCCTGACTCGGCAGTTAATTTCCCTTAGTCCCGTGGTGGCCCGATTAGATGATTCCCGCCCCGGTCAATCGGTGGGTTATATTCGCCTGAGCCAGTTTAGTGCCAATGCCTATAGAGAAGTGGCCCACGCTCTCCACCAACTTCAGGAACAAGGGGCCGACGGTTATGTCTTGGACCTACGTAACAATCCCGGTGGCCTACTCCAGGCCGGTATTGACATTGCTAGGTTGTGGCTGCCGGAAAGCACCATTGTCTATACCGTTAATCGCCAAGGCACCCAGGAAAGCTTCACTGCCAGTGGAGAAGCGATAACCGATCGCCCCTTGGTGGTGTTGGTCAACCAGGGCACCGCCAGTGCCAGCGAAATTTTAGCCGGTGCTTTGCAGGATAATCACCGGGCCACGTTAGTGGGAGAAAAGACCTTTGGTAAGGGTTTAATTCAATCCCTGTTTGAGCTTTCCGACGGGGCCGGCATCGCCATTACTGTGGCCAAATACGAAACCCCCGAACATCACGACATCCATAAACTGGGCATCATGCCCGATGAAGTGGTGGAGCAACCCCTGATCAGCTTTGCAGAAATTACTTCCCCCACTGATTTGCAATACCAAGCCGCCCTAGATTTGCTCACCGGAGGGGTGGCGATCGCCCATAAATCCTCTGCAATCCCCGCCATGGCAACGGCTCACAAGCCCAACTAATCACCATTTAGACAAAACATCAGAAATTCTAATCAGAAAGTCCAAAAATTGTAATTTAAAAAACAGTCAATGGAGAGCATTGCCATAAGTAAAGGCATCCCCTGCGTGATAAGATGACCTTCAGAAAACAGATAGTTGCTGGGTTATCGCAGATTCTTCTTGCAACCAAATAACTGTAAATAATGACTGTCTCTGGGGCGACGGTAGGCTTTATTATGCCAAATTTCGCCCGTGGGAGAAAGCTAGGCTATTCAATGTTTATGGAGGACTGACCTAGATGGTACAAGCCAAAGCAGGGTTCAAGGCGGGCGTACAAGATTATCGCCTGACCTACTATACCCCCGACTACACCCCCAAGGATACCGACCTGCTCGCCTGCTTCCGTATGACCCCCCAACCGGGTGTCCCTGCTGAAGAAGCCGCTGCCGCGGTGGCCGCTGAGTCTTCCACCGGTACCTGGACCACCGTTTGGACTGACAACCTAACCGATTTGGACCGCTACAAAGGTCGTTGCTATGACCTGGAAGCCGTTCCCAACGAAGATAACCAATATTTTGCTTTTATTGCCTATCCTCTAGATTTATTTGAAGAAGGTTCCGTCACCAACGTTTTAACCTCTTTGGTCGGTAACGTATTTGGTTTTAAAGCCCTGCGGGCTCTCCGTTTAGAAGATATTCGTTTCCCCGTTGCTTTAATTAAAACCTTCCAAGGCCCCCCCCACGGCATCACCGTTGAGCGGGACAAATTAAACAAATACGGTCGTCCTCTCCTCGGTTGTACCATCAAACCCAAACTTGGTTTGTCCGCCAAAAACTACGGTCGGGCCGTTTATGAATGTCTCCGGGGTGGTTTGGATTTCACCAAAGATGACGAAAACATCAACTCCCAGCCCTTCATGCGTTGGCGTGATCGTTTCCTCTTCGTTCAAGAGGCGATCGAAAAAGCCCAGGCTGAGACCAACGAAATGAAAGGTCACTACCTGAACGTCACCGCAGGCACCTGCGAAGAAATGATGAAACGGGCCGAGTTTGCCAAGGAAATTGGCACCCCCATCATCATGCACGACTTCTTCACTGGTGGTTTCACCGCTAACACCACCCTGGCTCGCTGGTGTCGGGACAACGGCATTCTGCTCCACATTCACCGGGCAATGCACGCCGTAGTTGACCGTCAAAAAAACCACGGGATCCACTTCCGGGTTCTGGCCAAATGTCTGCGTCTATCCGGTGGAGACCACCTCCACTCCGGGACCGTGGTCGGTAAATTGGAAGGGGAACGGGGCATCACCATGGGCTTCGTTGACCTCATGCGGGAAGATTACGTTGAGGAAGATCGTTCCCGGGGTATTTTCTTCACCCAAGACTATGCTTCCATGCCTGGCACCATGCCCGTAGCTTCCGGTGGTATCCACGTTTGGCACATGCCCGCGTTGGTGGAAATCTTTGGTGATGACTCTTGCCTCCAGTTTGGTGGTGGTACCTTGGGTCACCCCTGGGGTAACGCTCCCGGTGCAACTGCTAACCGGGTAGCTCTAGAAGCCTGTGTTCAAGCTCGGAATGAAGGTCGAAACCTAGCCCGGGAAGGTAATGACGTAATCCGTGAAGCTTGTCGCTGGTCCCCAGAATTGGCCGCGGCTTGTGAACTCTGGAAAGAAATCAAGTTCGAGTTCGAGGCCATGGATACCCTCTAAGCAGTGTTCAGTTGTCAGGGAACAGTTATCGGTGAGTTTTGACTTAATTTGAAGTGCTCATTCGTTAGTGGCTAACAGTTATAACTGCCAAAATCAGTTAGTAACTTACGGCATAGCGTTTTGACTGATAACTGTTTAACTGATACCTGAAAACTGATGGGGGTCGTTCATGCAAACTAAGCACATAGCACAGGCAACGGTGAAAGTACTGCAAAGTTATCTCACCTACCAAGCCGTTCTCAGGATTCAGAGCGAACTAGGGGAAACTAACCCTTCCCAGGCCATTTGGTTAAACCAGTATTTGGCCAGCCACAATATTCAAAATGGAGAAACGTTTTTGACGGAACTCCTGGATGAAAATAAAGAGCTAGTGCTCAGAATCCTGGCGGTTAGGGAAGACATTGCCGAGTCGGTGTTGGACTTCTTGCCTGGTATGGCCCGGAGTAGTTTAACGGAGTCCAACATTGCCCATCGTCGCCATTTGCTTGAACGCCTGACCCGCACCGTGGCCGAGGTGGACACTCTCCCTTCCAAAAGCCTCGACCGAGAATCAGATTCTAATGATTCTCCCCCGTCCTAACGTAGTCATCAGCAAGGAAAACTTTTAAATCGATGAAAACTTTACCCAAAGAGCGCCGCTACGAAACCCTTTCCTACCTTCCCCCTTTAACGGATCAACAAATTGCTAAGCAAGTTGAGTTTCTGTTAGACCAAGGCTTTATTCCTGGTGTGGAATTTGAGGAAGATCCCAAACCCGAAACCCACTTCTGGACTATGTGGAAACTGCCTTTATTTGGTGGCGCCACCGCTAACGAAGTTTTGGCTGAAGTACGGGAATGCCGTTCTGAGAACCCCAATTGCTACATTCGCGTGATCGGTTTTGACAATATCAAACAGTGTCAGACTGTGAGCTTTATTGTCCACAAACCCAACCAAAATCAAGGTCGCTACTAAGTTACGGCTTTGCTAATTGCTTAATGCTGACCTAAATCCAATATTCTCCCCGCTTCGGCGGGTTTTTTATTGCTTTAAACAACCGCAGGTTGCCGGGAAAGATGGCCATCTTCTAAATAAACAATCCGATCGGCAATATCTAAAATACGATTGTCGTGGGTGATTAATAACACTGTACAGCCCTGTTCCTTGGCTAGTTTTTGCATGATATTGACCACATCCCGACCAGATTTTTTGTCCAATGCCGCGGTGGGTTCATCGGCCAATACCATTTTGGGATGGCTAATGAGGGCCCTGGCGATCGCCACCCGTTGTTTTTGACCACCGGATAAATCGCCAGGATAGTAATGTAAACGATCTGCCAAACCTACTTGGTCTAACATCTGGGCTGCCCGGTGATGGCGTTCCGTTTTAGGAATTTTGCCGGTGATTTCTAGGCCCATCTGGACATTTTCCAAAGCAGTTAGACTGTGGTGTAGGTTGTGAGCCTGGAAAATATAGCCGTTATTGCGCCGATTGTTAACCAAGATTTTTTCGGTAGCGTCACATAATTCCTGCCCTAATACTTGTAAACTGCCTTCGTGGGCCGCCCGCAGTCCCCCAATTAGGGTTAATAATGTCGTTTTTCCTGAACCCGATGGGCCGGTCATAATGACAATTTCCCCGGCGTGAATATCTAGGTCAATGTCAAATAACACTTGTTTACGGAGATCGCCACTGCCGAAATAGTGGTTCAGTTGACGAATAACAATAATGGGAGGATTGTTCATGGCATTTTAGGCAAAAATATCGGCGGGATCGGCGGCTTGGAGACGACGGGCGGCTATCACACCGGAGAAGCTACACATCACCAGGGTTAAAACAAAAACAAAAACTGCCCGGCCCACAGGCATAAAAATTGGTAACGCCGTAGCAAAGGCCGTCAGTCGGTAGGCCCCCAAGGCGATCGCCAAACTGGGGATAAAACCCAGAACGGAGAGAATCAGAGCTTCTTCAAAAATGACTCCCAATAAATACCGTTGCCGATAGCCCATGGCCCGAAAGGTGGCATATTCCGCTAGGTGACTGTTGACATCAGTGGAAAGCACTTGATAGACAATCACCGTACCAACAATGAAACCCATTACTGTGCCTAAGCCAAACACAAACCCAATTGGCGATCGCCGTTGGATATAATCAATCTCAAACTGGACATATTCTTCGTTGGTAAAAACCAGCACATCATCGGGGAGATAATCGGATAACATTTCCCGCACGGATTCGGGATCAGCATCGGGTTGGAGATAAATTAAGCCCATGCTTGGAGTGTTGGCTTGACGCTTGGGAAAAAGCCTTAAAAAAGTCTCTGTACTGGTCATCAATGCCCCATCATCGGCGAAGGATGCTCCCACACTAAATAATCCCGTTACGGTGACGGTGTTTGTGCCAATTTCCGTGGTTACCAGTTCCCCCCGTTCTACCTGCTCCACCATTTGGTCGTAGCGGCCTCGGGATTTTTGATCGAATAACACCGTATTGGGTAAGGTTAATTGATCCAATTGTTGATTAACCACCGGCAAATCCAGCGCAACTCGATGGGGATCTTGACCGATAACTAACATGGGGGTCTTTTCCCTGGTTTGGGGATTACGCCATTGCACGGAACTAACATAAAGCGTATCAACGGATTTCACCCCCGGCACATCGAGGGCTTGGTACAAACGACGACGGGAAAAAGTCTGTAATTCGTTGAAATTATCCGCTTGATTACTAATCATTACCAAATCCGTTTGTAGCGTCCGGGGATATTGGGTATTAGTACGATACAACGCATCGGCAAAGCCCAATTGCATAAAGATCAACACATCGGCAAAGGTAATGCCGGCGATCGCCGTCAGTAGTCGGAGGCGGTCATGGTTGAGTTGTAAGAGACCCAGTGGGGTGCGATCCCGCAGGGTATGGAGCAGTCGACGAAAACGAAACATGGGATAAACCGGGGGTATTGTTCAAAAATGCGCCCTTATTGCACCGGGGTTTGGATGGTGACGGTGACTTGCAAGTTAGTTAAATTCTTCACCCGTTTAGAACTTTCGGGATCAAGCTCAATGCGGACCTCAATCACTTTGGCGTCAATATTGGCGGCGGGATCTTCATTCACAATGGTTTGGCGTTGCACCAGCGGATCAATCCGTTGCACCCTGCCTTGTAAGGGTTCATCCAAAATAGGGGAGGTGATTTTTGCCATTTGCCCAAGCTGGATGCGGCTAATATCCCCCTGGTAAACTTCGGCGATCGCCATCATTTGTTGGGTTTGGCCGAGACTAACAATGCCTTGATCCGCAATTTTTTCACCGGGATGGGTATAAATTTCGAGAATTTCCCCCGCCTCTGACGCAGTAATCACCGTTTGGGCCAAGTCCGTTTGGGCTTTTTGCACCGTCGCTTTAGCCCTTTGCACTTCGGCCTCGGCCACCTGCACATCCACTGGACGCACGTTGGCTAAACTTTCCCGCTGGGCTTCTGCTTCCTGCACCGAGGCAACTCCAGTTTTTTGCAACCGTCGCAGGTCAGCTTGGGCAGATTTGATTTGTTGGGGAAAAGTCTGATTGAGACTGGTTAATTCCGTTTCAGCGGCGTTAATCTTTTCCACGGAGGTGCGGTTAACACGGTTTAAATTGGCCTGATTTTCCTTAACCTGTTGCTGTAAACTTTCCACCGCGAGGGCTTTGCCATCAAACACCGATTCGGAAATGGCCCCGGCAGTATAAAGCTGTTGATAACGTTGATACTCCATTTTTGCGTTGGCCAATTCCCCTTGCAGTCGTTGTAATTTGGCTTGAATTTCCGCCCGTTCTCCCTGCCAATCCGCTTGCAGTTGTTTCAAGGTTGCCTGTTGAATTTGGCGATCGCCGTCCCACTGGGCTTGTAAACGTTTAAGCTCTGCATTTTTGGCTTTGACATCCTCTTGCCATTGGGCTTGACGTTGGCTAATTTGGGCCGATTGAGCCGTAATATCTTCATCTTTTGCCCCCGCTTTGACCTGGGCCAAGCGAGCTTCCGCCACCTGCAAATCCCCTTGGGCCTGGATTAACCCAGCCTGCCATCGATCCCGACCACTTAACAGGGCAATGGTTTGGCCCGCTTCCACCCGATCGCCCACCTTGACCAACAATTTTTCCAATCGGGTTTCCTGGCTAGCGGTGGAGGCACTGAGATAAATCATTTCCCCTTGGGGTTCTAAACGACCTAGGGCAGTAACGGTGGGCAAGGGGGAAGGAATAACTTCCATCTCAACGGGTTCCGTCTTTGGTATGAAGGGTAACCATCCTTGCTGAGCGGCGATTGCCCCGAACAATGTCAACCCAATTAGCCCAACACCAATCTGCCAACGGCCAAAAGGAGACTTTTTAGCCAATGGTTTAGCCGGAGCAGATGTTTGAAAGTCCGTTGCAATTGATCCCATTTTGCTCCCCTGGGGTGAAAGCTTTATATTTTTATTTTACTACACCGTTTAGTAAAGTTGACTATACCGTTTAGTAAACTAGAGGAAGGAGAGTCCCCTTGCTATGCTGATGAAGAGATGAAGATCCGATGCAAGCCAAACCTGTGAACGAGTTAGACCCGATTAAACCGCTACGCCCCAGCAATGACAAAGCCGAACAAATTCTGGACGGTGCCTTAAAAATTTTCACAACCCAAGGGTATGCGGCGGCCAGTATGGATCGCATCGCCAGGGCGGCGGGGGTCTCTAAACCTACCCTCTACAGTTATTTTCAGGATAAGGAAGGATTATTCATGGCCTTGGTGCAGAACCTAAGCCAAAGTTGTGATCCCCTGTTTCCCCATCGACCGGCGATCGCTGATGTGGATTTGCCCCCGGAAATGTTTTTGCGTCAATTGGCCGATAAAGCCCTGACCGGGTTTGCTCAGAATCCGGCCTTATTAACCCTGATTCGCTTGATCATTGGCGAATCCGAACGGTTTCCGACCTTAGCCCAAAGCTTTGTGCGGGAAATCCAAAAACCAATGTTAGAAAATTTAGCTATTTACCTCGGTTCCCAACCCCAACTCCATTTCCCTGATCCAATGGTGGCCGCTCGAATTTTTGCGGGGTCTTTAGTGCATTTTTTAATTGTGCAAAAGTTAATGCAAGGGGAAGATATTCTGCCCCTGGAGAGCGATCGCCTGGCGGATGGATTGGTGGCGTTGATGATGGCCGCAGGAAAAAAGCGCGATGTTTAAACGCTTAATTGAGAGGCTAATCAAATATTATTTCCTTGCTGACGTTCTTGCAGTTGACGGCGAATGTCGGTATGCACAGCCCTGGTAATAGGATAAAAAATAGCGAGGATTAATCC
>NZ_JADEWJ010000056.1:0-16887 GCF_015207725.1 Synechocystis sp. LEGE 06083 | reverse complement strand
CAGTAAACCCCCCCCCACAAAAGCAATAAACATTTGCCTAATGCCTTGCCCTGGGGTAAAGGTTCCCTGAACATGGATGGTGGTAATGACACTGAGCAGCACCATGGCCACCCCGTCATTGAGCAAGCTTTCCCCTTCCACAATGGTGGCTAAACGCCGGGGCACGGGCACTGTCCGAAAAGCAGCAATGACGGAAACGGTGTCGGTGATAGTCAAGATCACGCTGACCCCAGCGGCGGTAATCCAGGCTAAACCAAGCCCTATCTTCAATAACACGGCAGTAATGGCCGAGGAAAGCATCACCCCCGGCCCCGCCAATAGGGCAATGGGTTTAATGGTGCTACGCAGGCGGCTAATGTCGGTGTTAATGGCCGCCTCAAAAATCAGGATGGGCAAAAATAAGTTGAAAATTAATTCGGGATTCAGACCGATGGAAAGGTGACGGGGGATGGCCAAACCCGCCAACACTAAACCGACCACGTAGGGAATTTTGAGCCAGCGGGCCACCAGGGCCACCAAGGTGGCTACCAACAGCAGAACGATCAGATTCTCCACCAAGGTGGTGATGGCGAGGTTGCCTAGGGCTGATTCTGGCTCTGCAGGAAGCTTATCTATATTGATTTCCGCACTGACAGCCAAATATCTAATCATTATGCTTGGTGGTATCCCCCATAATGGGTGGTGACTATGCCTGGGCTAGTTGCCCCCTAACCATTTTTGGCCATTTAACCGCTGTAGGATGTAGAGCACCATCAAATCAAGGGTGACTTTGCGCTCGTCAATCATAAAGGACTCCAGGGTGCTGGGGGGACGATTATCAACGCTGTAGGCAAAGCCTTTGGGTCCTTTGATGTCTTCTTGGAAGAAATAGAGGCTGAATTGTTTCGCAATCTGGCGATCGCCGCTCCAGGTGCCTTGTACTTGCCAGTAGGCAGTGTTGTCGGCGCCGGGGATGGCTAGGGGTTTTTGGTTAAAATCGAGGGACACCTGACCCAGACCAATTTTACCGAGGGCACTTTGGAGGGCGGGGAGAAAATCTTGCTGGATGAATTCGGTGAAGGGCTTATCTTCTACTGCGGGGGGTTTAGCTTTCTTTTCAGCGGGGGCTTTGGCTTCTGTCATTAATTTGGGGGGCGATCGCCATGATAGGGAAAAGGGAGTGAGCGCCACTGGGGGCAACCACAAAAAAAATAACAAATATTAACGGGGTTCACCAGGGGTAACGGGGGCTCCATTAGTCTTTTTTTCCGTGACCCGACGCAAGACCCCATTGATAAAACGGTGACCATCCTGGCCAGAGTAGCGTTTGGCCAACTCCACCGCTTCGTTAATGGCTACTTTTTGGGGCACACCGAGGTAATCCAGTTCGGCGATCGCCAGGCGCAGTATATCTTGATCAATTTTGGCCAGGCGGGACAGTTGCCAGTCCACCATGGCTTCTTGCAGTTGCTCATCGATTTGCTGACGGCGGCGACAGACGGTGCCAATTAATTCCAACGCAAATTTCCGTACTTCCATTTGCCCGGCCAATTGCAACGTTTCCGGCAAATCCACTGCTAGGGCTAGACGATTAATCACAGTTTCCGTTAGGGTCATGGCTTCTTCCAACATGGCCTTCGCACTGTTGAGGTTATTGGCCCGAATTTCACTGTTTAACAAGCGTTCATGGCTACGACTCAATTCTGCCGAGGCTGTTTCTAAAATTTCATGGACTTCCCCACTCAAGGTGCGGGTGGCGGCCAACAGCAATGCTTCCAGGTCGCCTTGCTCCAAGGTTTCGGGCTTGGTATCCTTGCGGCTCAATTGGCTCAGGCTCAACAAGGACAGTTCTCGGGCCACACGGCGGGGTTGTTGACGGGGAAGCATAGGTTCAATTCTCAGCAAATCAGGAGCAATACTTTCTCTGATCCTATGCCCATTGTTGGTTACTTGGACAATCTGGCCCAGGTCTTGGCGATCGCCGGCCCAATTGCGATTACTATTCAACTCACCAATGCCCATGGGTTGGCGATGTACTAGAGCGCTACCAAAGGATTGGGCAAATTGTGTATTAGTGGCAGAATAGCTCCATGGCCCTAGGGGATTTGCTGAAAATGGTTAATTGGACTAGAAATTGGTTGAGTTTTTCACGCTTGTTTTTGCTCACCCTGGTGGTAATGCTGGGGCTGAAACTTTTGTTGGCCAGTCCGGTGGTGGCCCAATCCCCCCCAGGTTTTACCCAACAGGGCAATCAAATTAGCATTGACGGCAAATCCTACCCCGTCGCCTGGGGCCAATGGCAGGAAGGGGGACAGATCCGCACGGGCCTGGGGGATACCGGGGCCATGCAGTTTTTGGGGCTGGATCTCCTCGATAACGCTAATCCCAACCAACAACCGGTGCAATGGTTCAGCGGCGATCGCCAAACTTTAAACGCCCGCTTTGTGGCCCCCAACCGTTACTTAGATGTAACTCCCCTATTGCAACCATTGGGTACAGTGCAGTCCCAGGGCAATACCCTGATCATGCCCAATACCAATGCCCAAATTCTGACGGTGCGGGACGGCAGGCAACCCTGGGGGGAAAGGGTAGTGCTGGAACTGAGCCGACCGGCTTTTTGGCAAGTGAGCCAAGCTAAGGAAGAAGCGGTTTTAACCATTAACGCCAGCAGTACCATCGGTGGCCAAGGCAATGCCAACGCCCCCGGCCTACAAGCCATTGACCAGGACGATCTGGGCGGCAAAACCAGCGGCGGGCAACAAATTCGTTATCGCCTGGAAAGATTGGGCTCCAGCAGTAAAGTCCATTTTCAATTGCCCGTGGGCTACAAGCTCCAAGTTATTACCCTCACTGCCCCCCTACGGCTGGTGATCGATGCCCGGGCCGATGCTCCCCCAGTAAAAACCATCAACTGGGCAGAAGGCGTGACTTGGCAACAACGCTTTGTCAACATTGCTGGGGGTCAGTTTCCCGTCACCACTGTCACCGTTAATCCCCGATCGCCGGCCATTTCCCTACGACCTTTAATGGCTAACCCCACCATGGCCCAGGGCACTGCTCCCTTA
Source organism: Synechocystis sp. LEGE 06083 (assembly GCF_015207725.1). Classification (NCBI taxonomy): domain Bacteria; kingdom Bacillati; phylum Cyanobacteriota; class Cyanophyceae; order Synechococcales; family Merismopediaceae; genus Synechocystis; species Synechocystis sp. LEGE 06083. The sequence goes on along the minus strand of NZ_JADEWJ010000056.1, from coordinate 13,843 downwards.
GTAACCATTGCCAGGGATCAACAGGCGGCGGTGGCCATCAATGCGGGCTTTTTCAACCGCAATAATCAACTTCCCCTAGGGGCGGTGTGGAGTCAGCAAAATTGGCGATCGGGACCCATTCTGAACCGGGGGGTGATCGCCTGGAATGACCAAGGACAAACCACCTTTGGCCGCCTCTCCCTCTCGGAAATTATTACCACTGCATCGGGACAACGATTAACCGCCAATTATCTCAATAGTGGCTATGTACAACGGGGCATTGCCCGCTATACCCCCGCCTGGGGGCCAACTTATATTTCCCTCAGTGATAACGAACAGGTTTATGTGGTGCAAAATAACCAAGTCACTGCCCAATATCCCTTGCCCAAAGCGGGACAACAGCAAATGCCCATCCCCAGCGACGGTTATTTAATCATTGACCGGGGTAACCAAATTCCCGCCAGAGTTTTAGCCGTAGGCACCACTATCAATGTCAATGGGCGATCAACACCGGAAGCGTTTAATGGTTTTCCCCACGGCATGGGCGCAGGGCCGCTATTGATTGACCAAGGACGCATTGTGCTCAACCCAGCAGGGGAAGGTTTTTCCAGTGCCTTTCAACAGCAACGGGCTTCCCGCAGTGCGATCGCCGTGGACAGAAACGGCAATATTATGCTGGTGGCTAGCCATAACCGGGTGGGGGGAGCGGGAGCTAGCTTGGGGGAATTTGCCCAAATTTTGCAACAGTTGGGGGCAGTGAATGCCTTGAATTTGGATGGCGGCAGTTCCACTTCCCTAGCCCTGGGGGGTCAATTGTTGGATCGATCTCCAGTGACGGCAGCCCGGGTCAGCAATGCCATTGGGGTGTTTGTCCGTTAAGCCCGAATCAGTGCCTTTTTCGGGAATTCAAGTCAACTGCCAAAGTCAATCCGCCAGATGCCAGCCGCTATTTTAGCCAAGTGTTTTTGTCGAGATTCAATTTTTAGTTCATCCCACATATCGTAATGTTCGGCGATCGCCCGGGTAATTTGGAAATCACTTTGGGCATAGACAGCCCGTTTTGTTTCATAATCTCCATTGCCCAGATCCCGATTACGGGCCGTTTTGAGGAGAGTCATATTGCCGAGCCGGTAAATTAAGCGGTCCTGTTTAACTTCTTCAATGGCAGACCAAGCGATGGAAGGATTTTCGGGCAGAATATGTTCCAGGTTGTAGGTGGCGCTTTCAAAATCAAAGGCTTGACCCGATTTTTGTTTCTCGATGGCAAACATAATGTAACGAACAACCTTTTTATTGCGACTGTAGGTGGTGCGGAGTTCTTTGGCCGCAAAGGCATTTTTAAACTGATCATCGTCGGGATAAACGGCTTGTAAAGCCATCAGTACCTGTTGATAGGTAACATAGGTTTGGTTAGAAACTTTGACGGCAATGTCATTGTAAAGACGTTCTTGGTCATGGCTTTGCAGGTTACAAATAACGTTGTAGCGAAAGGAAATGATGGCGATCGCCCTAATGATACGGGTAAAAGTATCTCGATCTGAGTCGAAGAAATGACGATGGCAAGCCAGAAGCATGGCCAAGGGTTGGCGCACGCTAAACATCAATAATTGCTGGAGACTCTGTTTTTCTTCTGGGTTCCAGGTTGGATCTTGGGGATCCCGGAGAGCCGCATAGATAGCGGCACACTGATCGAGGCTACGAACCAAGCCAAAGGCATTTTCCCGGCTAGTGACCTGTCGTCGGATGGTTTTAAACAAGTCGGATTTACGTACTAATTTGTGCCGACTATTCCAAAATACCCGCAGAAATTCGGGAAAGCTTTCACTACCTAGTAGTCCCACAATTCGTTCCCATTGCTCTTCTAAAGCCCGCATTTCCGTTTCGTGGGTTTGTGCAGTGCTGATCAGAGAGAATAAATAATTCTTCAATAGGTCGGTGGCGGAAAGGCGTACCCCTCTGGCGTTTAAGGTTTCAAAGACCTTGAAGGCATTAAGTTCGTCGGTGACAGTGATGACAGTAAAAAAAAGTTTATCCACCAGGGCGTCAATGAAGGCGGCAAAGTTCTGTCCACTGTCGAGTTGGTTGCCTATTCGTGTTTTAATGCGGTCTTTGAACCAATCAAAGGCTTTTCTGAGTTGGTGTTCGGAAGCATTGAGTCCCCGTTGGGGAATATGTTCTAAGGGAACCAGGTAGATTTGATAAAAGCGATCATTGTGGCGATTAAGTCGTAATTTGGGCTGGGCAATGAGACTGACCGGATCGAGGTAACCGATGTAGCTATTTTGTAGTTGTTCTTGACGACGGCGGTTGTTGTCAGCATCTAACCCAGCATTGATTAAGTCTTTCAAGTGGCTTAGCCCCGCCAAAATCATAATGCTGATAGTGGTTAGCCGTTGTTGACCATCAATAATGTCGAAGCGTTTGCTATCGGAAGACTGCAGTACCAAATAGCCCATGTAGTGAGCCGGTTCACCGTCTGTTTCAAAGAGGGCAGTAATGTCTTGCCAGAGATCGTCCCATTCGTCGTCCCCCCAGGAATAGTCCCGCTGGAAGGGGGGAACGTGGTAGCTCAGTCCATTGCCTAGTAATTGGCGGAAGGTGGAGTTAGTGGTGTTGAAATTTAATGTTGCCATCTTTACCTCCCCCTAAATAAACAATAAATACTTGACCAAAAGGGGTTAAAATCGCCGGCTGATGAAGGCAGTAAATATTTCTGCACGAATAAATTAAACTCTTCCACTGAGAGAGATTCGTCCAGAAAAGGTTCGATCGCCTGTCGGCGCAAGGCCCGTAATGCGGGAATGTCTAACCCTAGTTTCGTGATGGTGGTAATGGCAGCTTGATCCTGCTCATGGCGAGGCTGGATATAACCATCGGCAGTGAATTTAAACGATGTTTCACACTTAGGGTCAAGGGGAGAAATTAATAATGCTGGGTCAAACCAATTATCTTTGAGGTTGCCGCAATGACGGGGTTCTCCTTTTTTATTTTGGTTTTGGCAGGAGCAGAGCAGATTGTTAAAATCCAGGGGGTCAACCTCAGGATCACTTTGGGGGCGAAAATGCTCGATGTGGGAATCTTCTAGGTCTAGTTTTTGTTCACAGTAACAGCAGAGATAGCCTTGTTCTTGCATTAAGGCTTGTTTAATCCTTCGTTTAAGGTCACTGCCCAGGTCTGCATACCTTGGCTGCCAATGGTCGTTGCTTTGTTGTTTCCATCGTTGGAGTTCCGGTGGTTCCGCTTGTTTTTGGATATATTTCATCGACCAATGATCTCCTTGCGTCGAATTAGTACCTCGGCTTTGACCAATTCAGGGTCGTTACCGATCGCCACTTTCATGTCCGTAATAGCCTGTTTTGCTGTGGGGAGTTCCCCTTGATCGATGAGTTCGTAAATGCGATGAAGATCCTGACTCACTTGCTGGGGTCGGGTGGTGTCTAAACCCATTAGATCTTCTAAAATTCGGTCTACCGTTTTCCCGTAGGATGCACTGGGTTGAGTCACGGTTATGTTATCGAGAGTTTGGGTCAGGAGAAAAATATTGTCAGGTTGGACATGGGTTAAGACATGGGGGGAATGGGTAGAAACAATAAATTGGCAGTGGGGAAACACGTTAACGAGTTGAGGAATAATCATTCGCTGCCAAGTGGGATGGAGATGCAGATCGATTTCATCAATCAAAACAATGCCTTTTCCCTCTAGTGGGTTCCCGATGGGGTTGGCGATCGCTAATCGTCGAGCTATATCACCAATCATTGCAATCAAACATTTTTCTCCATCTGAGAGTTGATTAATAGTAAAGAATTGTCCCCACTTTTGAATTTCCATTCTGAGAGGGTTTCGTCTCACGTTTAAATTTTCAAAGTCAGGTAGGAAATGTTTTAGAGCATTACGAACTGCTTCCAATTGAGGATCTGGACTAAAATCTTGAGAATGGGTTAAAAACTTTCGACTTTCATTTTCTAAATCTTCTCGTTCCCGGAACCACTGAAAAAATGCCATGAATGTGGAACTTCCTATTAAGGCTTGATCATAGGCTTCCATCAAATCAAAAGTCTGGTTCTGTCTAGGTTTTAAAGAAATTTTGTTTACAGCCCGGCCTACGGGGTAGAAAACAAATATTGGTATATAGGTCTTGCCTTTTGTAGCTATGATACTAGCTTGTATTTTTTCTACGTACTTATTCAATAAAGCACAATCGCTAAAATTAAGAGAAGAAGAAGAACCTTGACGCCTTTTGCCAACTAACCATTTCACTTGTTTATCATCGTCAATCAAACTTATTTCAATTGAAGCATTGGGTTCGTCAATTTTAATATCCTCTTCCGAGATTGAATCTCGTTTTTTCTGGAGTCCTTGAATTCGACTAACTGTCCAGGACAGCATGAGGGCGATCGCATCAAGAATGGTGGATTTCCCCGCTCCATTACAACCCACCAGCACGTTTAAGTGGGGCTGCAACTCCATTGTCAAGGACTGCGCTCCACGATAATTGTGCAGGCTTAGGGTTTTGATGTGCATGGTTGCGGTTGAATACCTGTTAAATGGCAGAAGCCATGAAAAGCCTCTTCATTGTAATGTACAATGTGAGCACAACTAATGGGCATTAACAATCCCTGTTAACAAGTTATGAATAGCAAAGTTTCCCACACTAGAGACGAGCGTGTGCAGTTGCGTTTAACCCAACGGCAAAAAGCGACAATCCAGCAAGCGTCCCAAATTAAGCAGACCTCGATGACAAGTTTTATCTTGGAGCAGTCCTATCAAGCCGCGTTGGCAGTGGTGGGAAATCAGCAACTATTTTCCCTATCGGATCAGGCATGGGATGACTTTTGTATAGCATTGGAATCACCTCCGAAATCTTTACCCCGTTTGCGGGCTTTATTAACAGAGCCTGGGGTGTTTGATGACTAAAAGAAAATCATTCCAGGCCCCGATCGTCTTGGAGCCTGGCCATGAGCTGGGGAGTTTTGATTGGGGTGTTTCCGAACTGAATCTGTTCTTGCAGAAATATGCGTTGACCAATAGCCGTAACCACAGTGCCAAAACCTTTGTAGCGTTGGGGGAGGCTGGGCAGGTGATTGGTTTTTATAGTTTGGTGGCGGGGGCGGTGGAGCATGAAGCCGTACCACCGAGGGTGAGTAAGGGTTTGGGAAAATATCCCATTCCGGTGATTGTTTTGGCGCGGTTGGCGGTGGATCGGCGTTATCAAGGTCTGGGGCTGGGGAAAGGTTTGTTAAAGGATGCGTTGTTACGGTGTTTAAATGTGGTCGAGCAAATTGGAGCAAGGGCGATCGCCGTCCATGCCAAGGATGAGGAAGCGGCGGCGTTTTATGAACGCTATGATTTTGAGCGATCGCCGTTGTCGGAATGTCATTTATATTTGTTGGTCAAGGATATTGTTAAGACGGCGGGAATTTAGATGAGCCAGGGAGTTTTTGTGAGGAGTTTGGTAAATTTGGGTTAAAAAGGCAGTGGTATAAATTCCCAGAAACCAGGCAAAGTCTTGGCAAATTTTAAGGATAGAACATTTACCAAAAATTAAATCCTAGAAGTGAAGCAAGTTGCAAATTACTCTCAATCAATGCTAAGGGGGTCCACGTCAATATCTAAGTAAACGGAGTTAGGACAGATTTGTTTAATTTTCTCCAGGGGTAAAATTACCTTCATAGAACTGGGATATTTAATTAAGAACTGCCAGCGGTACCGTTGGGCAATGCGAAGAATACTGGCCGGGGCCGGGCCTAAAATTTCTACTGTCTTGGGTAAAAGTTGTTCGCACAAAGCGGCGATCGCCTGAATGGTGTTTTCCACTTCTTTTTCATTGGTCCCCAGACAACGGAGCAGAATTAACTTGCCGTAGGGGGGATAATTTAACATTTCCCGTTGGGGTAACTCCTGGGCAATGAAACCATGGTAATTGTGGGTTTTGACCGCTTGGATGACGGGATGGTGGGGAGTATAGGTTTGGATAATCACCTGGCCTGGTTCTTCCCCGCGGCCGGCCCGGCCACTCACCTGGGTTAGGGTTTGAAAAGCTCGCTCAGCAGAGCGGTAATCGGCAAAATTGAGCAAACTATCGGCGGCCACCACCCCCACTAACGTAATTTGGGCCAGGTCCAACCCTTTGGTTAACATTTGAGTTCCCACCAGTAAATCCGCTTCTCCCCGTTTGAATTGATCCAACAATTGCCGATGGGCTCCCTTTCTGCGGGTGGTGTCACTGTCAAAGCGAATCCAACGTAAATCGGGAAATTCCTGGGTGAGGGCTTCGGTTACTTTTTGAGTGCCACTGCCAAAAAATTTCAGATAGGGAGAGGAGCATTCTGGGCAAACCTTGGGCTGGGTTTCCGCATGGTTACAGTAATGGCACCGCAGGAGGGGTTGGGCATTGCCCTGGACGTAGTGATAGGAAAGGGAGACGTCGCAGTTGGGACATTCCAACACGTAACCGCAACTGCGACAGGAGACAAAGGTGCTGTGCCCCCGGCGGTTAATGAATAAAATACCTTGCTGTTGTTTGGCTTTTAATTCCCCCAGGGCAGTTTGCAAAGCTCGGCTGAAAATGGAGCGATTGCCCTGTTTTAATTCCGCCCGCATATCAATAATTTTCACCGGGGGTAGGGGGCGGGACTGTACCCGATCGGGTAACGCGAGGTAATGCCGTTGGGGGTCGCCTTGATGTTGATAAACCGTATGCCAACTTTCCAAAGCAGGGGTGGCAGAACCGAGGATGAGGGGACATTGTTCCAGCTCGGCCCGGCGTTGGGCCACGGTGCGGGCATGGTAATTGGGGCTGGACTGGGTTTGCTTAAAACTACTGTCGTGTTCTTCGTCGAGGATTATCAGCCCTAATTTGGGCAGGGGCGTAAAAATGGCGGACCGGGTGCCAATGATAATTTGTTCATGGCCCAACAGGGTTTGGCGCCAGGTGTCGTACTTTTCCCCGGCGGAGAGGGCGCTATGGTACACGGCCACTTTCTGGCCAAAGCGGGCCCGAAAACGGTCGGTTAACTGGGGCGTTAAACCAATTTCTGGCACTAACACTAAAACCGATTGCCCGTTGCCCAGGCGATCGCCACAGATTTGTAGATAAACTTCCGTTTTGCCGGAGCCGGTAACGCCGTGGAGTAAAACTTGGTGATAACCCTGGAGGGGGCGGATGGTTTGGCAGGCTTGCTCCTGGGCCGGGGTTAATGTTGGAGCTTGGCTGGCATTAACCGTCGGTTGACCCAAAAGCCGTAATTTTTCCCGTTCGGCGATCGCCACTAGCCCTTTTTTGGCTAAAGATTGAATGGTGGAGGCGGAACAGGGCACCGCTTTGAGCAAATCCGCTAACCAGAGTTCTCCCCCTTGGTTTTTGAGCACGGTCAGGGCCCTGGCCTGTAATTCCGTCAGTTTAAGGCTAGGGTCGAAGTTTAACAAAGTCACCATTTTGGGTAACTGGGGCCGCACCGCCTTGGGAGGTTCTAGGTAACTTTCCACCCATTGCCGTTTGAGCAAATCCCGCAACGCCTTGGTTAGTCCCGGTACTTTTTGCCGCAGATAACGGTAACTGTAATCCCCTTCTTTGGAAGACTGCAGTAGGGTCAAAATTTGCCTTGCTCCCTGGTGGGACGGTTGACTCAAAAACATGGGCCAATCCGACGGCAGGCGATCGCCATTTAATTTAATGCGGCGCTGGGAACGCTGGAGTAATCCCGGTGGCAACGCCATGCGAATGACGGTGATTAACTCCGTACAATAATATTCCGCCAACCAATGCAACAGTTGCCAATAATGGGGCGCAAAAAAGCCCGACACGATTACGTCTTGGACCGGCTTAATTTTTTCCGGTGGTAAATCCGGGGGCAAGCTGGCCACACAGCCCACCACCACTCCCCCCAACTGTTGGTTGCCAAAGGGCACCGCCACAATGTCCCCATCCTGCACCGTTAAATCCGGGGGAATGGCATAGGTGTAAATGCCATCGGTTTGGGGCAGATCCACCAACACCACTGCCCAGGGACGCACCTGATGTTCTTCTCGATAGTCAAAGCCCAACTCCGCCAGGGCCAAGGGAGAAACCATCATACCGTTTTACTTTTTGCCATTTTTTCCCTTGCTCTCCACTGCCAAATGCCCTGTGGGATGGACCTGCCAGGAATGCCAGGCTGCCTTCATCCCCGCTAGCAAACGCTTTGAGCCAGTTTGTACTTTTTTGGCCCCTTCTTTGGTGATGGTGACCCCCCGGTCCACCGTTTGGGCCACGTCTTCCACCGTTCTCACCCCTTGGTTCAAATCGTCCGTCAACTCACTAATTTCCAAGCCCGTTAAACGAATCGCTTCCAGGGTCGGGGGAAATTCCCGGTTGAGGCTGTCAAACAACTTTTCGGCACTGCGGGCCGCCCGGGCCAACTCCTGGAGGGCTGGTAGGGCCACCACCAGGACAGCGGTCAGGCTAATGGACACCATGGTGAGGGAAAGACCCAGCCAGAAAAGGGGTTCGGTCATAGGTACGGCAAAAGTCGATGGGGGGCAACGGGGAAGGGATTAGGGCGGGAAAAGTTTTAGGTTTAGCCACCTGGGAGTTAACCAACTGCAGCGTTGATGAAAATTAGTTATCCGCCAAAGTGGTTTCCGCTGTAATGTCCCTGGGTTTTGGTTCCGACTCTGATACAACGGTTGTTTGGGTGGCTTCCACTCCAGCGGCGATCGCCTCTTTTAATCGTTCTAAGGTGCCCTGCCAGTTGCGTTGGGTGGCCTCGGAAAGATAGTCCGCCTGCAATTGCAGGGTGGTGGCCAAATCCTCCGCTAAATCGGGGAGGGCGTCGGCAGATTTTTTCAACAGTTGTCGGGTCTGTTTACCGGAACGGGGGGCCAACAAGAGCCCTGTCACCGATCCCACTAAACCGCCAATTACCATGCCTGCCAACAGAGCGCCACCTTTGTTATTGCTGGCCATGTTCCCCCGCAAAAAGAATTTCCCCCATTCTAGTGGACAGGGAGAAAATGCTGTCGGGATTTTTGGCGGAGTTGAGCCGGGGCGGATTTTTTATCAACGGTGGGCAATTTTTAATCAATTTGCAAAAGGGCATGAAATTCTTCGATCGCCATGGGTCGGCCGTAGAAATAACCCTGGAAGAGATGGCAACCCCGCTCGACCAAAAAATCAACCTGTTCCTTGGTTTCCACCCCTTCAGCGATAATTGCCAAGTCGAAGTTACGGGCCACCCCGATAATTGCTTCCACCAAGGCCGCATTGTTCAAATCCGTGGGGGCATCCTGGACAAAGATACGGTCAATTTTCAATTCATTCAGGGGTAACTGCTTCAGGTAAGCCAGGGAAGAATAGCCGGTGCCAAAATCATCCACCGAGAAGTTTATGCCCAAAGCCTGCAACTCAAACATGGTGGCGATCGCCTGACGGGTATCCTCCACAATCAGCCCCTCCGTCACCTCCAGGGTTAAAAGAGAAGGATCAATGGCAATGCGGGCCAAAAGAGCTTTCATATCATCCACAAAGCTTGACTGGCGAAATTGTCGGGGGCTGACATTAACCGCAATGTGGAGCTTAGAACCAAGGTTTTGTAGCCGAGCTAAATATTGGCACACCTCCTTCAACACAAACTCTCCAAGATCGCAAATCAGGCCATTCTCCTCCGCAATAGGAATGAAAAGATTGGGGGGAATGAACCCCCGAGTGGGATGGTGCCACCTTAGTAAGGCTTCTGCCCCGACCCACACTCCATGGTGGTCCACCTGGGGTTGGAGATAGACCTGGAATTCCCTGTTCCCCAGGGCGTGGCGTAGATCGGCCTCTAGGGCAAAGCGAGACTCCACTTCCAACTGCATTTGCGACTCAAACAAACACACCTTGTTGCGTCCGGCCTTTTTGGCTTGGTACATGGCTGTATCCGCTTCCTTAAACAAATCCGCAATGGTTTCATTGACTTTGGGAAAGAGGGTAATGCCAATGCTGCCGCTGATCTGGACCTGTTCCGTTTCCAGGGTAAAAGGGGTGGCCAAAGCCCGACGAATTTTTTCCCCTACCCCCAACCCCAACCGGGCTGCCACTTCCCGGTCATGGGCTAATTCCGGCAATAACACAATGAATTCATCCCCCCCCAAGCGGGCCACCGTATCCGAATCCCGCAGGTTATCCGTTAATCTTTTCGCCACCATTTGCAATAGGCGATCGCCACTGTCATGGCCCCGGGCATCGTTAAGGGTTTTAAAGCCGTCCAGATCAATCAACATCACCGCCCCGTAATGTTTAGACCGCTGGGCCAGGGCTAGGGCATTTTTAGCGCGGTCCAGCAACAGGCGACGATTGGGCAAAGCTGTGAGGGGATCGTAATAGGCCAGACTTTTAATCTGGGCTTCGGCCCGTTTGCGCTCCGTAATATCAGTTAAAATTCCCAACATCCGCAGGGGCTTACCACGGGCATCCCACTCGACAATTTTTCCCAGGGACAGGAGCCATTTCCATTGCCCGGTCATAGTCCGTTGCCGGTACTCCACTTCGTAACGGGGAATCTCCCCCCCAATGTAACTGTTATATTTTTTCTCCACCCTTTGCCGGTCCTGGGGATGAATACGCTCCAGCCAAAGTTGAAGAGTTTCTTGGAAGTTTTCTGGGTTGTAGTCCAAAATTTGAGCGTACTGGGGAGAAACCACAGCTTGCTCCGTTTGTAGGTTGAGGTCGTAAAAGCCCTGGTTTGCCACCTCTAGGGCCAGCCTCAATCTTTCTTCATTTTCCGCCAACTGCTGCTGGGCCTTCTGCTTGCTCTGGTCCGACTTAATGGCCGTCAGGGCAAAGGAAATATTATCGCTAATTTCCTGGAGCAAACCCTGTTCGTCTCCGGTGAAAAACTCCGCTTCCTGGGAATACAAAGTTAATACTGCCACCACCTGGCTACCTTCCCGAATGGGCACTGAAGCAGCAGAGAGGAAACCATAGCGTACTGCCCCTCCACGCCAGGGAGCCATATTTGGATCTTGGGCAATGTCAGAACAGATTACTAATTTCCCTTCCCTCACAGCCGTACCAGCCGGACCCCAACCAGCGGGTTCATCTCGGATAGTGATGTGGATACTGTCTAGGTAGGCGGTGGTGTGGCCGCAGGCAATATAGGGAATAACGGCTTGACTCTCAGAGTCGATCAACCCAAACCAGATGAGGGGAAATTTGCCCACTTTTACCCCCACGTCACAGATGGCCCGGAACAAATCATCCCGTTCTCGATTTTCGATGATGGCCCGGTTAACCTGGCTCAGGGTGGCATAAAGACGGGAAAGGTGCTCAATGCGACGCTGGTTTTGTTTGCGTTCACTAATGTCCCGGACCACCGACAGGAGGCGAGCTTTACCATCGATCACCGTCGGCTGAATGGATACTTCCGTCCAAAAAACGCTGCCATTTTGTCTGCGGGCCAGCCATTCAAACATCTGTAGCCCGACATTTCCCGCCTGGCGAATTTTTTTCTCAATCTCTGCTTCAGCCTTGCCTGGTTTATGGGCACTGAAATCTAGAATAGAACTCCCTATCACACTCTCCTTGTGGCCATAGCCGTACATAGTGAGCATGGATTGGTTAACATCGATCACTTCTCCAGTTTGGAGATCTTGGATAAAAATGGCTTCGTGGGTAGAGTTAAAGATTTCACGGTAATTGCGCTCGTTTCTTTCCAGGACAATTTCGGTGTAATGGGATTCCAGAAAACGACTAAGGAATTGGCCAATGGTGCTGAGTAACTGTTCTTCCTGGGGTAAAAAATCCCTTCCTTCGCTGTAGCAGACTTCCAAACGCCCTTGGTGGAAATGTTCTGTCTGGAAATCAATAGTCAAGCAACAGTTGGTCTTTTGATAATCGGTGGTTTGGTAGAGGGTATTTCCCCAGGTCAGGCGGGCGGAAGCTAGCTTGTCGTGGTGGAAGGCCAGGGGCAAAAGTTCTACCGTATTCTGCAAAAATTCTTCTAAAACTAAATCCGGCTGTTGGGCCATCTGGGCGATCGCCACCAGGCAATCCATTTCCTTAATCCGTTCCCGCAATTCTTTGGTTTTTTGCCTGATCTGGTGGGTGAGATTGGCCTGACTGTTGGTGACAATGGACACAATGATCGTAATCAGGGCAGTAATACCTGTGCCAACAACAAATGTGATCAGAGCCGCTCGCTCAGCCTGTTTTTGGTTAAAGTCCGGCCCCGGCCAGAGCAAAAGGGCGTAGGTTTTACCGAAAATAAAGACGGGATAAATCTGAAACAGTCCCGGGCGATCGTGGCCCCCCTGTTCTCTCCGCCAAGAACTGATGGAGAAAGGAAGAGGGGAAGATGAAGCTAAAAGTTGGGGCGCTAGCTCCGTATCAAGTTCTAACCATGCCAACTCCAGGGAGTTATCCCCATAGCTGATCTCCCCAAAGGTTTGCCGCAAAAATGCATCTAGCCGGATCACCACCGCCGCCACTCCCATGGGAGGATTTTCCACCTTACCACCGGCAAAAACCGGGGCATAGGCCACAACGCCCCTCTGTTCTTCCCGTTCTTGGACAAGGGTGAGAGGATCGGTTGCACTGGGAAGTCCGGATTTTAGGGCATTATCCAAAGCTGTTTTCGAGGGGCCCCTAGAACTCACATCAAACCCCAGGGCCATTTCATTTCCCCCCAAGGGCTCTGCATAAAAAATTGGGTAGTAGGCATCCCGCCCCCCAACTGGAACCATCTCCCCCCGGCGATCGACTTCAAAAATGCGAAAATCCTTTAACCCTTCTTCTTGAGCTTGCCGCTCAAACTCTGACTTATCCGCCGCCAAAACCTTAGGAATCCATTCCCAAGCCTGAATACTAGATTGCCTAACCATGGGCCAGGTAAAGCGGGTGAATTCCGTACGGGTCACCTCTTCACTAGATTCAAAGAAACCAGTCAAGCTAGAAAGGCCATAATTTTGCAATTCCCAAAGCTTTTGGGCAAACAGGGTAGCCCGGGGAATGGCAAGTTGATTGAAATTACTTTGGTTGACTAAGAGAGTATTTTCTTCAACCAAGGCCATGGTAGCTAAGGTCAGACATAAGCCCACGATCGCCATGGCCAGAGCTTCCCCTTGATTAATAATAAATCTGCTCCCCCAACGATGACGAGATTGTAGTAGATAATCTCCCCCCAGAATTACAACAATCAACCCCAGGCAAAAAAACAAAGGGGCCCAAATTTTTTCCCGTAATTGGCTTTTCCACTGGCTAGCTTCAACGTTGATGGCGACAATTACCAAAACCTCTGGGGAGCGGGGCTGGAGAATGGGGGCATAGGCCGAGACAAAATTACCCCGTTCACTGTGGTAGGGGCCAATGATTAACTTTTTGGCTGGAGGCTCAAATAATTGCTTGATTGCCGTTGGAGGATTTTGATAGACAGCACCGGGGAAATTAGCTAGCAAATCCCCAGGATTAAGACTATCGGGGCCAAAGAGAATTTTCCCTCCCCGCATCACCATGGTGTAGATACTGCTCTTATCAAAGGTCCGGGCATAGGCCATCATTTGATCGTGCAGTCTTTGAAAATGGGGATCCGTTAGATCCTCTGTAGTGAAGGTAATTTCCTGGAAAAGTTGGGGATTAAGGTTGGAGGAAACCATTTCAACTTGTTCTAGTAAGTCTTGGCTCATCTGCTCACCAACTTTTTCCATGCGCCAGCGGGCCACCCCCAATCCCCCCAGAATAATTAAAAACACCAGACCAGATAAAATTAATTTCCGCCAAAAACCCCGCCCATGGTGGCGAAAAATAGAAGACGGGGGGCGAGAAATGATAGACATCGGGAAGTTGGGGATACATTACCCAGGGAAAAATGCCGGAGCTACCATCTTGAACAGCAGTACCTCCCCTCCTGGG
>NZ_JADEWJ010000002.1:0-39712 GCF_015207725.1 Synechocystis sp. LEGE 06083 | reverse complement strand
ATATTATACCACGCTCTTTCCCGGCAAGGGTAAACTCCACCTTCACCCTCCTTCCAGTGGTTGCCCCTGCGGGGCATTTTTTATTGGTCGGTTCGGCCCTTGCCTTGACCCAAGCCTTATCTATGGGATGGAAGGGCGTGGAGTTTCAATGGACAGGGGGGGGTGTGCCTTGCTGTCCTTGGGGGCTGGTCGGTGGGTGGCTCGGCCGCTCTGTTTTGGGTTGCTTTTTGCATGGTTTCACGCTATAATGGGGTTATTAGTTGTTCCCCTGGGGGTTGCGCTGTGTTGTCTGTTTCTGCCCTGTCGCCCTGCCTTGTTTCTCTGCTGTCGGCCTGCCCTGCCGTGGGGTTTTCCGGTTCCCGCTCTCTCTCTCCGTTGTCTGTTGCCGCTCTCCGTTCCCTTTCTGCCGCCGTTCTGCCTTCGGCCAGTGTTTTTGTTGGCTGTGCGGCTGGTGCCGATGCCGTGGCCCGGTCGCTCTTTCCTTCGGCCAGTGTTTTTTCCGTTGCCTCTGGTCGGTGGGGGGCTGGCCGTTCTGCCTTTGCCCGTCGGTCGGTGGCTGTCGTTTCTGCTGTTCTGTCTGCTGGCGGCCCGGCCGCTCTGTGGTGCTTTTTCCCTTCGGCCGGCTGCCCTGTTGGGTTGTTGCCTTCGGCCCGGTCTTCCCGTTGCTTTTGTGGGCTGGGGTCTGGCTCTTGGGCCTCTGCCGCCTTTGCCTTGGGGTCTGGCCTGCCGTTGCTGGCCTTCCTGCCCCCTGGTGTTTCTCCCCCTCCCGGCTGGGGTTTTTCCTCCCTGGGGGGTGGTTGGTGGGTGGCCCGCCCATCCGTCGTTCAGTTGTCACTTTTCTAGTGCCCTCCATGGCTCCGCCCAGGGGCTTGCTTCGCCCGGTTCGCTTCGCTCTCCCGGCTCATCTTTACCCCTCTCGGCTCCGCAACAAAGGAGAATTTAATGATGTTTAAAAAATTAGGAAATGTTGACGAAGTTAAGTTTAAAGAATGGTGTAAAAATCATGAAAATAAAATGTACAAAGAAAAATGGTTTGGAAAAGAAATTAAAGAAAATAGATTAAATTTATGGTTCGGAGTTGGTGTAAATTTTGATAAAGCCCTAAGTAAATTTGAGGGAATCAAAATAGATAAAGGATTAGAAAGAAAGTGTAGAGAATTTTATGGAGAGGGTTTCAATAGTTTGTTATTAATAAAATACGAGGATGGAAGTAAGCTAAACTTACACAAGGATAGAGATTGTTTTGATAGTAAGGTGATTATTATCAATAGTGGAATTTGTGTGTTTGAATATGATGGAGAAAGAAAAATACTAAAAAATGGAGAAGTTTATAAAATAGATGGGAAAAAAGATCATGGAGTAGTAAAAGTTGTTGGAGAAAGATATAGTTTAAGCATTAGAAAAGTTTTGTAGAATTACAACCCCTGTCTATTGGTGGGGGTTAGTCGTTGGTAGCAGGAGTGTCTTTAAGCATCGTCGTCATCTGAAGCAGAATCATCAATAATTTCTTTGACTTTTTGTCGTAGCTTTTCTTGCCAGTCTTTGACATTTTTTAAGCGTTCCTTATCAGTGGGTGTGATCCGAAGATAGATCCCCGCTGTCCTTGACTCAGGTGCTGGACTTTTAAATTGATATTTCTCCAAATCTGGATTCCCACCAGGACGACCTCGGCCACTCATAAATTATTCCTAAATTCTCTGAATGATCTTAACACGATATCATGCTATAAAGTTTTGTAAAATAATTGTTTATTGCATGATATCACGCTATAATAAGAGCATAAGGCAAAAGCCTAGACCACTCAAATACTTAAAGGATTTTATGACCATTCAAGAAGCAAAAGAGATCGCCGCAGTCTGTTCAATGATGCGAAACGAATTACCAGATGGAATGTGGGAGGAAGTCAAAGAAGCAATTCTGGACTACCGGGAAGGAAAAGACGGTGAAGCTTTCGCAGAAGAACTAAGCGAAATTTGCAAAGACTGGGGGTTTTCAATCTAATGAAAGACTTAGAAAGCCTACGCAAAGAACTAGCTGAATTAGCAAAGCAAACTGAGCAAGAAGACCTGAAAAGGGAATTAGAAAGCCTAATTCAACAGATTCTCAAACATCGAGATTATTGCCCGTTTTAAATAGTCAAATAGCCCTCAAACCTGGGGGCTTCCACCACTCGAATACTTACGGAGATTTTTTATCATGTTGAGCCCTGAAATTTACGTTGCCTGCCTTGCTAGTTATAACAATGGATTGCTACACGGTGAATGGATTAGTGCCAATCAAGATGAAGATGAAATAATGGCAGAAATTGAAGCCATGCTTAAAGTTTCCCCTATGCGAGATGCTGAAGAATGGGCAATTCATGACTATCAAAACTTTGGGGGAATTGAATTAAAAGAATATGAAGACATTGAAACCATCGCAAAATTAGGGCAAGCCTTAGCAGAGCATGGAGAAGCAATGGCAGCTTATTACAAATGCTATGACAACTTAGAAAATTTTGAGGATTATTACCTTGGAGAATATGAAAGTGAGGAAGACTTTGTTTATGATTACTTCGAGCAAATAGGACAATTAGAAGCAATTGAAAAAGCAGGATTAGATAGCTTTTATATTGACTTTGAAAAATTAGCTCATGATTGGTTTATTAATGATTTTTATAGCGCAGAAATTAGCTATAACAAGGTTTATGTTTTTAGCCGTCATTAACCCCTAGTAATGAGACCTCAGCACGTCCTAAAAAGGCTGACCACTCAAATACTCAGGATTTTTTACTATGCACCACGACACCAAAGAAGCGATCTCCCGTTGCCTTTATTTCATTGACCGAGAAAACAAAACCCAAGAAAACCCCATCATTGCAGTAATTGAGAAGGCCCTAGAGTTTGCCAAAAATGAGGTTAGCTTTTCAGACCCCTACGACCTATTAGCCCAGATTGAAAGTGTTCTGACTGAGGAAGAATTGGCCAACGACAACCGCTATTATTCCCGCCAGGAAACGGAAGACTACCACCGTAATTGGTTACATTTCTAAACCCCTAGTAAAATCCTTGGCCCCCCTGGGGGCTTCCACCACTCAAATACTTAGGACAATCATTATATACTTTAACCGTTTCGATATTTGTGAAGCTTGGTTTATCTATCTCTCAGAAAACCATTCTGGCCAGCATTGCCCCCTATATCTCCGATTATGCCAACTGCAAAAATGGTTTAAACCTAGCCTATTGTTAAACCGCTCCCGACTGAATGAAAATGCCCAAGCTATTCTAGAAAATTTGGAAGAAAATTGATGAAAGAAGAAACATTTTCAAGAGAACTTGCAAAAATTCTCAAAATTCACTGGACTAAAGAACTTCACCTTGAATTTATCAAAATTTCAGAGGCAATTATCAATGACAGTATGGAACAGCAAAAACGGCCCAATCGCAGTTGATGACATGATAGAATCCCACGCTAAGAATGTCTTAAAAATGTTGATCCGAAACAACATGATCAAGCGACCAGAACGGCGAGTCCTAGAAATGCCCCAAGAGGTTGAAGACGAACTTTTAATTGAACGTGAAGAGTCCCAATGGGGATATTAAACCCTAGTAAAATCCTTGGCCCCCCTGGGGCTTTGCACCACTCTACTACTTAGGAAAATTACCATGACAACCACCACTAAAGCCACCGGCAAAACCCCTAAACTTTGGGAACTGTCCGACGAAATAACTAATCTTGAAGACCAAATTGCAGACATTCAAGACCGGGAAGATCTAAGCGAATCTGAAAAAGACCAGTTAATGGGAGAAATTCTAGAAACTTGGTTATCCACTGGCAAAGAATTTGATGCTAAAGCCTGTAATGTTGCCGCTTACATCAAGCACCTGGAGGCAATCACAGAAGCTCGTAAAAATGAATACCGACGCTTGCGAGATTTGGCAGAACAATCAGAAAATCAATCCCAGCGATTACGCAATTACCTTGTTAGTAATATGCAGAAGTTGGGCAAAAAGAAAGTTAGTGGAGTATCGATAAGTTTATCACTACGGAAGAAACCGGCAAAAGTCGTTCTTAATTGCCCCTTGGAAGATTTACCAGCCGCATTTATGAAAGTCGAAATTAGCCCCCGCCTATCGGAACTTAAAAAGCACCTTCAGAGCAACGCTGATTGTTCCTTTGCTCGATTGGCGGATGTTGAAGAATATTCAGTGATGATCAAGTAAACCGAAAGACCTGGGCAAGTCTAAAACTGCCCAAAAAAAATGGCGAACCAAAAAGGCCACCACTCAAATACTATCCATAGGATAACAAACCATGCTCCTAGCCGAAATTCTCGAAAACCTACGGCAACCCATTGCCCCCCAATTCATTAGCCAGAAAAAAACCTTCAAAAACAAAAAACCGACTGGTTCCGTTGATTTTGTGGCCTGGTATGACCTAGCGGACTTGCTCGACGACCTTTGTGGCCTGGGGGGTTGGGAATGGTTAATCATCGACACCCAACAAATTGGCGATCGCCTCACCCTCACCGGCTCCCTCACGATCCATGGGGATGACCGCAGTTTGACCAGGCAAGCCACCGGCACAGAAGACATTGATTGCAATAGCTACGGTGATCCTTCCAGTAATGCGGAGGCCATGGCCCTGAGAAGATGTTGCGCCAAGTTTGGCCTGGGCCGTGACCTATGGCGGAAAAACAAACCCCAGCCCCTCAAAATGGGACAACGGCAAGAACCAGAGAAACAGACAGTTTTGGCCCCTGGCACTATCTCACGGGAAGAATGGCTCAAGAGAAAAGCGGGAAAAGTCTAAATGATAGGCATTGTAAAAACGCGAAAATTAGGCCGCTATTTTTTGACGATTGGGTGACAGCTCTCCCAATCTCTGGCCAGTGAGGATCAACAAAGTGGAAAGCTCTGAGCTACCAAGAGATCTAATAAAACTACCCATATCAACGCCACCAGCGAGAGATAAATAATACTCATCGGCGAACCCTGGCGAGAGGCGATCTGCCGCCTCCACTAGACCCTTAAACATTTCAAGTGTGGGGCTTTTCTTACCTGTAAAGACTTCAGAGAGATAAGAAGCATTACGGCCAGCCTCTAAAGCAAGAACCTTAGTTTGGATTCTGTGGCTTTTAAGCTTGCCCTGAAAAACTTCTAAAAAATCTCTATTCATTTTTTTAGCCAACCTAAGATAACATGTAACACAGCAATAGCCGTTTTTTTATGGCTATATCAAATTTAACACATTTTAGGGGAAGCAATAGCCCCAATGACCTTTCTACAATTACTGAGGCTACGGTTATTATGGCATTTTTCGATGAACTGACAAGGCCCGTAACAGCAGAACTATCAATGGATGAGGCATCTTAACCGAGGTCTGAGGTTGTGCAAAACAGCAAGCTTTACAGCGATCGCCATGCCAAAGGAGTAGGCAATTTAGAGCAAGGCCAACAAAACCATAGACAGCCCATAGGCGAACCCCTGGATAACATTGGGCGAATTTATGAGTTTTTGTATATCAAGGCACGTTCTTTTCCTGGCTGTTCAGTTAAACAGTATCTAATTTATTTAGCATAGGTTTACCTTAAGCCTTTATACCTGCAACTAGACACTTTCAGAACTTAATTGCATAAATCAGATCAGCGCCTTATCTCCGTAAATCCACGCAAATAGACCTCAAATTTGCCAAAAATGGCTCAACGCTGAAAATCAAATTGCAATTTAGGAACTTACTTCCACAATTTTTATCCTTTACCCAAATAAAAAAGGCGGAGGGCCTTCAGCACCCAACGCCCCCAAAAAAGATTAAATATGACCCAATTTTACAAGCTAACAAGCCAAACCATCGATCAGTTAATCGCCGCCGATTTACCAAAGTCCGCCCACAAGCTCTGGCTATGGGTTTGTGAACTCGATCCCTTCGGCGATCGCCAGGTGCAGATCACTTGGGAAAGGGCCAAGGAAGTCCTGGGCATCGGCAAGACCACTTTCTATCGTGCCCTAAATCAATTAGTTGATGCAGGGTTACTATTTAGCCACAGGATAGTCGGCTTTTGCGTCAGTTCCAAAAATGGGACTCAAGACCCAAACTTGGAAATCAAGTCCCAAAATTGCAATCCCCAGTTCCAAAAATGGGACTCCTCCTTATATACAGACTTACAGACTTTCCCATACTCTCCAGACTGCCAGAGCGAGGAAAAAGAAAAAATTCCAGATCGGTCAATAAATACAAATGGACGATGTAATGGAATTAAGCCAAAAATCCCAGAAAAACTAGCTACGGCAGAAATTAGTCAAAACTCATCTGTCATAGCGACAAGTCAGGGAGAGGAAAAATATTCCGCCGCCGGTCGTACTAAAAAGCGCACCAAGAAGAACCAGAGCTTTGATTGGCTCCCCGATGGCCCCTGGAGCATTGAAGGCAAGCTAGACCCCAACTTCCGGGATTGGTTGGCGAAGAACTGGCAGAAGCGTTACGGCGGAGACTTCCACGACAAGCAGGCGGATGTGTTGGCCCATTTCAGGAAAGACCCGGCTAATTTGCCGATTCGGTGGGAGCAATATCAGAAGGAGTTCATTCATCGGGTAGAAAATACCCAAATGCGCCTCGCTAATGGCTGTCAAATCCCTGAAGACCAGCAACGGAACCTAATTACCCATCAACGGGCAGTGACGACGGTTTTACCCCCAGAAATTAACCCTGTGGCGGTGGTTGCTACTCAGTCGCCGGTGCTTTTGCCTGGTGTGGAGGAGGTTACTAGGGGTTTGGAAGGTGTAGATCCGGTGGCGGACTTATCCCCTAGTAAAGATTTTGAGGAAGCCGAGCTGGCCCCTACTGAAACCTGTTCCCTAGTCACTGACTGTGAACCCTCCCCTTGGGAAAGTGAAAGTCCTACTGAAGAACCGGAAGCCGTTGCAAACTTATCTCCTAGTAAAAATTCTGAAACTGAACCTACCCCCACTGACAACTGCCCGGAATACACCATCCTTCCCGATGGTACTCGCTTGAAGGTGTTTAAGCGTCAGCCCAAACCGGAGCCGGTGGCCCCAGAGCAAGCCCAAGCATTCCGGCAAATGATGCAGGGTTTATTCAAGGGTTTTGGTGGTAAGCGACAAGCTCCTAAGCCCCAGTCTGAACTGGAACGTCTCAATCAATGGCTCTATGACCCGGCCCTACGGGAGGAAGCAATTCACCATGCTCGGCGATCGCCAAATTACAAATATTGCTCTGAAACTGACCAAATTATCCACTGCGAGGAGTTCTAGCCATGGAAAGCTTAAACACCTCGACTTATTTGCCGGATGTGGCGGATTCACCCTGGCCGCAGAACAAACCGGGGGAAAAATACAAACAACTCAGTTTGTTGAAATCGATCCCGACTGTCACACCATCCTCCAGCACCACTGGCCCCACATCCCCATCCATGCCGACATTAGGGACTACTACCCCACCCCAGGGCAATTTGACCTTGTTACCGCTGGGTTTCCCTGCACCGGCACCAGTGAAGCGGGAACCAAAACCGGCCTCCACCATCCCCAATCAGCCCTCTTTCGGCAAGTCCTACGCATCGTTGCCCACTGTCATCCCCCATTTGTCGTTATTGAGCAACCCCTGGGAGTTATCCATCGAGGCCTTAGAGCAGTCCTTGGGGGACTCCGAATGGTTGGTTATCAAAGCGAAGTTGAAATTATCTCGGCGGCGGAGCTTGGAGCGGGGCACCGCAGGGAAAGATTGTTTGTCATTTCCTACCCCCACGGCTTGTTTGGGCACTTACCGCCAAGCTGGGTCGAACAAATTGGAGCAATGGTTGAGGCACAACGGGTTAATTGCCAATGGCTCACAGTTAAGCGCCATGGCCTATGCCCTGATTCAGGGTTATCCTTCTCACTGGTTTCAACCCCTGGCCCCCAGTCCTGTACTGTCCCCACCGGAACCCCCGGCAGAATTAAAGCCCGAAAACTTGCCGGCAGAACCGTCACCCCAGGACAAGCGGCGTGCGGCTTTAGCCGTGCCCTTGGCATCGCCCTTAACCGAGTCTTGTATCTCCACTCAATGCTCTAGTTGCAATTCCTTTGATAGCTCAATTCCTGCCAATTCTGCTTGGAAGTTTTGTTTACTCAAGGGTAAGTATCTTGTAGAAAATGACCTTAATGGTTGTGACCAGTTTAAGCCCATAGTTCCCTACCAACCCCCACCAAAAAATCGTAGAACTAAAGGTGATGGCTCTGGCTATATTCAACTCCATTACTGCCATAAAAAGGGTAAGTCCTATGAGCAGTTTTACTATCACTATGAGGTTTGGGCGAATGGCATTAGACAGGGCAAGGGGTCGAAGTATATCCCTAAAGCAAAACTGGAATTGATCCAGGATATGGACAAAAAGAAAATGCCTATAACTTTTATCTTAAGAGAACTTGGCTTGATTGTCTAAAAAATTACTGGGGGATAAATATTGTTTGAGATTGCCCCCAGTAAAACTTTCGATTTTCACCATCCTTGCTGTTTTACATATTCATCCACTGCGGCGATCACCAATTTCTCTAAAGTCATGTCATATTGAACTGCTTTGGATTTGATGTTTGTGCGCCAATTTTTGGGCACTCTCACGCATAAATTGACCAATACTTCATCTACTTCCTTACCTACTTGTAGGCTTGCATGATTGTCTGCTTGCAAGGCAACTCGCTCTTTTTCCTTTTTTGCTTGGTTAAGGATCTCTTTGTAGTTATTGCTGCTCATGGAGTTAATAATCTAATGTTTGTAGGAAAGTTTACTATCATACTTGCATGATTTCATGTTTGTAGGATTGTCAATATTTCTTTGCCAAGTTCCTTGTAATCCATCCACCCCATGCGCTGACTAGCAGGGAGATCACACACAGAAACGCCCTGGGCGATCGCCTTAACAAATCCAGCAGACCTTCTGATCTGGGCCCTAAAGAGTGGTACTTGGGCTTCTTTAAGAGCTTCTCGTACATTCTGGGTTTCTTTAGAGGGGGGCGGTGGACAAACGGTTAAGAGGCAGCGATAAGTTGCTTGGGAGTACAGGTCGGGCAACATGGAAAACATTGCTTGCAAACTAAACGCATCGGGGATGCAGGGAAGAATTGTCAGGTCTGCTCCTTCACTGATCTCTTTTAATTCACTACTGGCAGGACGGGCAGGAGTGTCTAGCACCAGAAACTCATTGTTGGGGATGTGCCGACTTGCAGCCTTTTCGTTTACCACATTAAACGGGACAGGTATAGGGCTGCGGTTAAACCAGTTTTCACAACTACGATTGGGATCAGAATCAATTAAGAGAACTTTTCCCTTATCGGCTAAGTACCGTGCTATGTGAATGCTGGTCATAGACTTCCCACACCCACCTTTATAGCCGCTGATGGCGATTACTTTCATGATTGTATGCAAACTTGCATTTATTCTTTCATTAATGAATGACTGGCTTTTGTCGCTTTCTAGTTCCTATTATCTCGTTATTTTTCCTTCAAGTATGCTTTTCTTTATTCATACAGTCATGCAATCATGAGTAAATGCAAAACAATATCTTTGCAAAAAACTCAGAAAAAATTACTAGGGGTTATGACGGGAGTTAAATTTTTTACTAGGGGTTTGGGATGAAAAATAATCGTTATCCCCCCGACTGGAATCAGATTGCTCTGGACAAAAAGCAGTCTGTTGGTTGGGTCTGTGAACGGTGCGGGGTGCAATGCCTCAAGTCTGGGGAAGGTAAGGGGTTATCAACCGGCGATCGGTATCGACTCAGGATGGCGGTTCATCACTGTGATTATGATCCAGGTAATAACTCCCCTAGTAATTTGATGGCTGTATGCTCCCCCTGTCATCTTTATTACCACCGGAGGCAACAGGGGAATATAACACCAGGACAGCTAAAAATTACTATTAATTGACCACAGGACAAAAGCATGAACTGGTAGCAAATTTGCAACACCACTAAATTTCATCCTGATTTCATTTTGCTTTGCCAAACTGGAATTAGAGAAGGAATAGGAGGTAAGCATTCCCGTGGGTAATCAATTCTGGATATATGGGTTGGCAGGACTACTCCTCAGTGGTTCAGCGGCTGGGGTAACAGCGGTTTATCGCAATCAATCTCCACCACAGATGATGGCCCAACAAGGCATGCACATGCAATGGACAGACCAAAGTTTCATCGAAATGATGATTCCCCACCATCAAGATGCCATTGATATGGCGGAGATGGCTCTGCAAAAAGCGGAACATCCTGAACTCAAGGAGTTGGCACGGAATATTATCCGAGATCAGGAAAGGGAAATTAAAGAAATGAAAACCTGGTATCAGCAATGGTTTAAACAACCAGTGCCTGCTTTGTCGAGCCAAGGCATGATGGGAATGCATCAAGGTCACGGCATGATGGCGATGGATTTAGATGCTTTGGCCACCGCCCAAAACTTTGACCGGGAATTTATTCGTCAGATGATTCCCCACCACCAAATGGCAGTGATGATGGCTAGCAATTTAAAAACCAATACGGAACGCCCGGAGATGGATAAATTGATGGATGACATTATCCGCTCCCAAAGTGCGGAAATTAAGCAAATGAAGCAATGGTATCAAAACTGGTATGGCCAGTGAGGAAGCATGAGGCTGTTGCTTGTGGAGGATGAGCCTGATCTAGGAATGGCGCTGGAAAAAGCTCTCCGTCGCGAAAATTACGTAGTTGATTGGGTGCAGAACGGCAACCTAGCCTGGAGCTATTTAGACCAGGGCTGGGTGAACTATACCCTAGCTATTTTTGATTGGATGGTGCCGGGGTTATCGGGGTTGGAATTGTGCCAAAAACTCCGGGGCCAAAGGAGTTCTTTACCAATTCTAATGCTGACAGCGAAGGATCAAATTGCAGACCGGGTTGAGGGTTTAGACGCAGGGGCCGATGATTATTTAATCAAGCCCTTTGGCATGGCGGAACTATTAGCTCGTTTACGTTCTTTGCAACGGCGATCGCCAGAATTGCACCCCCCCCAGTTACAGGTGGGGCAATGGTGGTTGGATTATGGGACTTTTGCGGTAGTAACCCCAGAACAAGCAAGAATTACCCTCACAGCCAAGGAGTTCCAGCTTTTGGAATACTTCATGAAACATCCCCAGCAGATTCTTAGTAGTGAACAGATTAAAAATCAACTGTGGGCGCTGTCGGCGGAATCCACCAGTAATGTCGTAGCGGCCCAGGTGCGTTTGCTCCGGCGAAAATTAGGGGAGTATAGCCATGGCAATCTCATTGAAACTGTGTATGGCTTAGGGTATCGTTTTCAGCCCCATCCAACCCATGCAGAACAATAGATTATTCAATCTATCCCGTTGGCGTTTAGCCAGTTATTACGCTGGGGTCATGGGACTTATTTTGGGTCTTTGTGGCCTAGCGGTCTATGAAATGACTTCCCAGGATCATTGGCGATCGCTGGATCAAGAATTAACCTCTTTAGCAGGAACCCTCCATGATGGACTGGAACCACTATTACAACAACCGGGGCAGTTAGAGCCCTCGGTTAAACAAATTTTGCCTAATCTTTGCTTAGGTACAGTAGCTTGCCCTAGGCTCCCTCAACGGAGCCATATTCTCAATGCGACCCAACAGCCGGGCTATTATGTCCGGTTTTTGGACTTAAACGGTCAATTATTAGCAACGGCAGGGGAAAATCCCCCAGGCTTAGCCTTTGAGCGGGAAACCACCCGTCAAAAACCATTAACGGATCAAAAAGGGAACCGCTATCACCAAGTTTCGTTGCAGTTAAAAACCGCTACTGGTGAACCTTGGGGCTATTTAAAGGTGGGGCGCTCCTTGGTGGAATATGACCATCATCTGCACACGATCCAAGGCTTTTTAGTTTGGGGTTTACCCATTGTGATGATTGTGGTCGGTGGTGCTAGTTGGTGGTTAGCAGGCTTAGCCATGGAGCCAGTTTATCGTTCTTACCAACAAATCCAGCAGTTCACCGCTGATATTGCCCACGAATTACGTACACCGATTACGGCGATTCAGGCAACGTTGGAAACGACATTAAATGCAGAACCTAATGCTGAAGAAACCCATAGCACCTTGCAAACCTTAAAACGACAAAATTATCGTCTCAGCCATTTAATCCATGATTTATTACTCCTCTCCCGCATGGATTTAACAACAGTTAATCCGACTCAGTTTACCCTTTGTTGTCTCAATGATTTGGTTGAGGATTTAACAGAGGAATTTGCCGGTTTGGCGATCGCCGCTGGGGTATTGTTATCTGCGAAGTTAGACAATCAAGCAAATATCTGGGTCAGGGGAGAAGAAGAACAGCTTTATCGTTTGGTGGGTAATTTAATCAGTAATGCCATTCACTACACCCCAACGGGGGGCGAGGTAACCGTCATGCTTGAGACCGATAAACAGCAAGCCATCATCAAAGTCCAAGATACGGGCATTGGCATTGCTTCGGAGAATCAAAGCCGGGTTTTTGACCGTTTTTATCGGGTGGATACGGCCCGGTCTCGACAACGGGGAGGGGCAGGATTAGGCCTTGCCATTGCCCAGGCGATCGCTGTTAAGCATAGGGGGTCTTTAACGGTGGAGAGTGAATTGGGGCAAGGCAGTCTTTTCACCGTCCAGTTGCCCCTTGTTTCTGCACCGATAGTTCAGTCGTAATTCCATTTCATCTTGGTTTCATATTCCTGTGAAACACTAAGAACGTTGCGCTGTCGGAATTCTATGCAAAACCGGATCATTGTTCAGGGTTGGGCGTTCCCCCTGCTGTTAGGGTTGCTGGTAATGTCTCCCCAAGCGACCCTAGCCCATGCTGGCCATGGAGATGAATTTCACCAAAGTGAATCGGCCCAGTCTGCCCAGGGCATTACCCTTGATGAGGAAACTATTCGTCGCTTGGATGTTCAGGTAGAGCCTTTACAACCTCGTTACTTAGATACGGGCATCAGGACAACAGGTCAGATTGAAACCCTGCCGCAACAACGGGTTGAAGTGACCACTCCAGTGGGGGGAAAATTACTTAAGTTATTAGTTAATCCGGGGGAAAGAGTTACAGCCGGTCAACCGGTAGCCACTATGACCAGTGCCGAATTGGCTGAATTACGCACCACCGCCCAAGACCGCCGTAGCTCGGCGATCGCCGGTGTGGAAGAGGCCCAAGCCGATCTGGAGCTAGCTCGGGAAAATTACCGCCAACAGCAACAGGTAGCCCAGAGTGAAATTGAAGAAGCCCGCCTTGCCAAGGAATTTGCCCAGGAGCGTTACGACCGAGACCAGGAGCTGGAAACCAATGGAGCCCTGCCCCGTCGCCAGCTTTTAGAATCGGAAGTAGCCTTAGCCCAGGCCCAGGCTAATCTAGTAAGAACCCAAAGTCGTTTGCCGGTCAGTGAAGCTGTGGCCCAAATCAAACGGGCCCAAGCCGCCTTAAATATGGCCCAAAAACAGGTCAAATTGAGCGAGGAAAACTATCAAACCCGTTTGCAACAACTTGGAACCAATGCCCGTCCCGACGGCACCATAGTCATTACAGCCCCCATTGCAGGCATAGTGATTGACCCCGCCACTACCCCAGAGCATGAAATTAAAGTGGGAGAATCTCGACAGGATGCCGGGGAACCAATTTTTACCATCATCAATAGTCAGCAGGTTCAAGTTTCAGCCAATATTTACGAAAAGGATTTAAGTAAAATTCGCCAGGGCCAAGGAATTCGCGGCTGGGCTAGTAGTACGCCGGGCCAAATCTTTAGTGGACGAATTAATCAAATTGGCTCGGTGGTAGAAGGGGAAAATCGCATCGTCTCCGTGAAAGCAACATTGGACAATCCCGATGGTCAACTTAAGCCCGGTCTTTTTGTGGAACTGGAAGTTTTAACAGATCGCACCCCGAACCCGGTGTTAGCGGTTCCGCCATCGGCCATTGTCAAAACTAATGATCAGCAAAATCTGGTTTTTGTGCAGAATGGCAATGTCTTTGAACCCATTACCGTTACTTTAGGGCAGGTTTCCGGGGATTGGGTGGAAATCAAAGACGGTTTATTTGCAGGGGATTTAGTGGTTTCCCAACGGGCCAGTCAACTCTACGCCCAATCTTTGCGGGCTAAACCGGCTGAGTCCGAAAAGGTAGAAGAGACCGAGGAATCTTTAGACGCAAAAGAATCTACCTTTCCTTTACCAACATCATCAGGATGGCTTTTACCCCTAGGGGGAACCATGATTGCTGCTGGACTTTTTTGGACGGGTAGTTTGTGGGGAAAACGACAACGGAGCCAACCCTTGCAGGGAAATACCTTAACAAAAAGCCAGGACGAGCGATCCCTAGAAGTTGAAAAAGTACTAGTTGAAACCTCCTCCCACCAGGACTTTTCTTAAATCCCCTGCCCCGCCAAAGCCATCCATCAACCCTATTTACCTAGAAAATGCTTAATGCCATCCTCAAATGGTCGATCGCCCAACGTTGGTTAGTGGTTATTGGAGCCCTGCTGGTGGGAATTTTAGGGAGCTATAACCTCACCCAAATGCCGTTGGATGTGTTTCCCCCCTTTGCACCTCCCCAAGTGGAAATTCAAACGGAAGCACCAGGCTTAGCGCCGGAAGAAGTGGAAACACTAATTACCCTACCTATTGAAAGTGCGGTGAATGGCACCCCAGGGGTGGAAATGGTTCGGTCTTCATCAGCGGTAGGCATTTCCGTAGTTAAAGCGATTTTTGCGGACAATACAGACATTTATCGAGCTAGGCAACTCGTGACGGAAAGACTGCAATCCGCCCGGAGTAAACTACCTACCGGGGCAGAGGAACCTCAAATTTCTCCGGTGTCTTCCCCCATTAGTACAATTTTAATGTATGCCTTAACAGTGGATGGGTCGGCAGAGAATCCCGAAGCTAACTTGATGGAAGTCCGACGGCGGGTAGACCGGGAAATTACCAATCAGATTTTGGCCGTACCGGGAGTTTCCCAAGTTGTTGCCTATGGCGGTGACGTTAAGCAATATCAAGTTTTAGTAGATCCGGCCCGCCTCAAAGGGTTTAATATTTCCCTACAACAGGTGACTGAGGCGGTGGAAGAAGCCAATGTTAATGCGGCGGGGGGATTTTTATTAACAGCGGATCAAGAGGATGTAATTCGCGGGTTAGGACGCATCGAAAATATTGCCCAGTTGGCGGATTCCGTGGTGACAGCCAGGGACGGTAAACCGATTCTGCTCCAGGATGTGGCGGACGTGACCATTGGCCCTGCTTTGACTAGGGGCGATGGCAGTGTGGATGGCCAACGGGCGGTGGTGCTGGTGATCGATAAACAACCCCAAGCCGATACTCCCACAGTGAGTAAGGCAGTGGAAAAAGCCATGGCGGAGGTGAAAGCGGCCCTGCCCGCTGGGGTCAATCTTCAGGTGACATTTCGCCAAGAAAGTTTTATTGATGCGGCGATCGCCAATGTGCGGGATTCTTTGCGAGATGGCATTATCATCGTCGCCGTGGTGATGGTGCTGTTTTTGATGAACTGGCGCACTGCTGTGATTACCCTCAGTGCCATTCCTCTCTCCATTCTCATTGGCATGATGATTTTAAATGGGTTTGGCCAGGGTATTAACGCCATGACCCTAGGAGGATTAGCGGTGGCGATCGGTTCCGTGGTGGATGACTCCATTGTGGATATGGAAAATTGCTACCGGGGTCTCCGCCAAAACCAGGCTTTGGGCAATCCCAAGCATCCTTTTCAGGTGGTTTACGATACCTCTGTGGAAGTTCGCACTAGTGTGGTTTTTTCTACGGTGATTATTGCCGTTGTTTTTGCCCCAATTTTTAGTCTAACGGGGGTTGAAGGGCGCATTTTTGCCCCCATGGGCCTCGCTTACCTGTTATCCATCTTTGCCTCTACTTTAGTGGCCATGACCCTTTCCCCAGCCCTCTGTGCCCTCCTATTAGCCCCTTGCCGTTTGCCCAGTGATGAAACTTGGTTAGCTCGCATTAGCCAAAGAATTTATCAACCCCTATTAAAACTCAGTACCCACCATCCCCGCTGGATTATTGGGGCGGCGATCGCTTTTTTTGTATTTTCCCTCAGTCTAGTACCGAGTATGGGGAGGGTCTTTTTACCGGAATTTCAAGAACGCTCCTTGGTGAATGCCATGCTCCTTTATCCCGGTAGTTCCCTGGAAGCCACTAATCGGGTTGGTTTCGCCCTTCAGGATGCCCTCAAGGATGACCCCCGTTTTAGCACTGTACAATTACGCTCCGGTCGTGCCCCAGGGGATGCCGATGCCGGTGGGGTTAATTTAGGACATTTGGATATAGAACTTAGTGATGAGGGCATAGCCGACCGAGAAGCCAGCGTTGAAACCCTACGAGCGGAATTTAATCGAATCCCTGGGGTTGCCCCCAGCATTGGTGGTTTTATTTCCCATCGCATGGATGAAGTGTTATCGGGGGTCAGAAGTGCCATCGCCGTTAAAATCTTTGGCCCCGACCTTGAACAACTCCGCACCATCGGTAAATCGGTGGAAACAGCCATGGCGGAAATTCCTGGGTTGGTGGATTTACAACTAGAACCCCAAGTCCCGGTGCGTCAGGTGCAAATTCAGTTTGATCGCCTGGCCGCAGGGCGCTATGGCTTAACCATTGGCCAACTTTCTGAGTTGGTGGAAACAGCTTTGAATGGCCGGGTTGCCTCCCAGGTTTTGCAAGACCAACAATTATTTGATCTCCTAGTTTGGCTGAAAGCGGATGCCCGCAATAATCTAGAAACCATTGGCAATTTACTGGTGGATACCCCCACCGGCACAAAAATCCCCTTGGCCCAGGTCGCCCAAATTAGTTATGGTACTGGCCCCAACACCATTAATCGAGAAAATGTTTCCCGCTTAATTATTGCCTCCGCCAACGTTCAAGGTCGAGATTTGCGGTCTGTGGTTAACGATATTCAAACTGAAATTAAGGCACAAGTCTCTCTGCCCACAGGTTATTTCATCCAGTATGGTGGCCAATTTGAATCGGAGGAACGGGCCAGTCAAAACCTTTTACTGTTTGGCCTTTTATCTATAGTAGTTATCACTATTCTGATGTACTTTGCGGTTAAATCTTTGCCCGCCACCCTGATGATTATGGTCAATCTGCCCCTGGCTCTGGCTGGAGGGATTTTGGCGATCTCCTTGACCGGGGGCGTTATTTCTGTCGCTTCCCTGGTGGGTTTTATCACTCTCTTTGGCGTAGCGGTTCGTAATGGTTTATTGCTGGTGGATAACTACAATCAAAAAATTGCTCTGGGGTTACCCCTTTCCCAAGTAATTCATGAAGGTTCCCAGGAACGGTTAGTAGCAATTTTGATGACCGCCCTCACCTCCGCCCTTGGCATGTTTCCCCTGGCGATCGGCACTGGGGCCGGTAAGGAAATTCTTCAACCCCTGGCGATCGTTATTCTCGGTGGACTCTTTACTTCCACTGCTTTAACTCTACTGGTATTACCTGCTTTATATGCCCAATTTGGACGTTTTCTGCGTCCATCTATTACCATACCCACGCCGGAATCAACCTCCATTAATGTCCTGACAAAAGTTTAAATTGTTTATGAAATACCTTTTTTGAATCTCTCAAGCAATGGTATATTCCCCATTGCTTGAGACGAGGTATTACAGAATTTTAGCGGTTCGCAATTGTTATTAAAATTTAGTCTCACTCTGATAATAGTTCTACTTTTACACCAAATAAATTCCCTAATTTGAGACCACCAAAATAAAGAACAACTTTAAAAACAGTTTAACGTTGTATTTTTTGTACTATTTTAATGGCAGACACAATTTTTTTAATAAATATTATTACTAATGGCAAATTCCTGAAATAAACAATGATTATTTCATCTTAATTTCATAGTCATTGTTTATGATATTTGAAGTAACAACGATCACCAAATTGATTCATGAAACAAATCTTAATTGCTAGTTTAATGTTGTCTTTTTTATCCGTGAATTTCATCAAAGATCTCAGCTTTATAAATTCTTCTGCCTTTGCTTATGATATAAAAAGTGGAGCAATTCCAAATAATGCAAGTGTAAAACGTGCTGTACACTTTTTTACAATCAATGTACCTAAAACTGGCTTATCATCTTTAACCATTCAAGTTCCTAACGACATCAAAGTTAATGGAAAAATTGAAGTTAGAAATCAAGAGAACAAGCTAGTTAATAATACTTATTCCATCGCAAATAATCAAGTTCTGATTGATTTTTCTCCTCCTGCTTCTAATAATGAAACATTAATGATTCGTCTAGAGGATGTTAGCGCAACAGGACTTGGCACTGTTTGGATTTATCGGCTTTATGGAACAACAGCAAAAATAGATACGACAATTCCTCTAGGATCAAGACAGGTACGAACTTATGATAACTAATATAAAGTTTTAAGATTACAGTGGGGAAGTTATTGCTAAAATTGATATTGCCTAATTTATACATTGAATTTAGGTATTTTCTACTTCTCCACTTCTTCCTCTTTGGTAAAAAATCCCGTCATCTTGTACCAAACAAAAATAATTTATGAAACATTTTTACTTTATTGAGTCTACCCTTTTTCTTGTCATTATTTCGTTTTTAAGTGCTTGTAGTACCCCAACCCCCACAGCAGATAATGCCCCGCCAAACTCGACTCCTACCATTACCCCTACGGAAAATGTTGAGGAAAATAAAACTGAATCTAATGGGGGTCAAGGAGGACAAGTAGTAGAAGTCGGCCCCTACCATTTAGAACTGGCTACCCTCAAAGAAGCTGGTGGTTTCCATCTCGATTTTTATCTGCAAAAAGGAACTGATCATACGCCTATTCCTAATGCCACTGTGACCGGTAAAATTCAGTTACCTGATGGAACCCAACAAAATATTGATTTTAAATATAGTGACAAAGATAAGCACTATACTGCCCTTTTTTCTACCCAAATAGTAGGAGATTATAAACTTGCAATCTTAAGTGATATTAACGGTGAAAAAATCAATGGAAGATTCAATTTCAAATATTAATTATTGAAAATTTACGATGCAATTGTTAAGCCTGGACTTCTATTTCCCCATGAAACATACTCATTCCACAGGTAAAGGGATATTTACCAGGCTTGTCAGGGGTAAACTCAATGGTTGTAACTTGATTAAGAGGTAAATCTTGAGCAATCTGAAAATCTGGAAACAGAACTGTTCCCAGACAACTATTAGTATCTTTACGAAAAAAATTTAATCTAACTAATTGACCCAATTTAACCACAATTAACGCGGGTTCATAACCACCATCAACGGAAATATCTAAAGATTGAATGCCTTGATCCGATTCAGCTTTTTTCGTTGTAGGTTGGCTGAATAAAAACCACCATAACTCTAAACCAATTAAGCCTAATCCCCCTAGAGTAACGATCGCTTTTAGCCCCAAGGGTTGCTCAATACGCCGAAATTGAGTAGTCGAATTAGAATGCTCGGAAGGCATGGGAACGGCTTCTCCTGCCGATGCCGTGAAAATAAAAATTCCCAATCCTGTTAATGTTCCCCAAATCATTCGTTGATTCATGATTCATTTCCTCTTTAGATAATTACTTTAGGTTGAAATTTTCGTAAACGTAACGCATTGGTCACAACGGAAACCGAGCTTAAAGCCATCGCCGCTCCTGCAATAATTGGACTTAGTAACCAACCAAAAAAAGGAAACAAAATACCTGCCGCGATGGGAATACCTGCTATGTTATAAATATAGGCAAAGAAAAGATTTTGGCGAATATTTTGCATGGTGGCACGGCTGAGTTGAATGGCAGTCACAATTCCCTGTAAATCCCCAGAAATTAGCGTAATATCAGAAGCGGCGATCGCCACATCCGTTCCTGTGCCAATGGCAATCCCCACGTCAGCTTGGGCTAGGGCAGGGGCATCGTTTATCCCGTCTCCTACCATTGCAACAATTTTGCCTTCTGCCTGTAATTCTTTGATTTTGGCGGCTTTTTGTTCAGGACGGACTTGGGCCAAAACGCGAATAATCCCCACTTCTAACCCGATCGCCTCCGCCGTAGCTTGATTATCCCCCGTTAACATCACCACTTCTAAACCGAGTTTTTTAAAGGCTTTTACCGTTGCCGCCGAGGAGGGCTTGAGCGCGTCAGCGATGCCCATAATTGCTTCAATTTGACCCGCTACAGATAACCAAACAACGGTTTTCTTTGCATTTTCCCACGCATTTTTATCGGCTTCTAAAAACTGAGTTCCAATCCCCAATTCTTGCATCCAACGTTGCGTCCCGATTTGGATTAATTTACCTTCTACAATTCCCTGTACCCCACTACCGGCGATCGCTTGAAATTGTTCAACTTCCCCTACCTTAATTTGTTGAAATTGGGCATACCTGACCACTGCTTCTGCTAAGGGATGTTCTGAATTTCGCTCCAAAGAAGCCGCCAATTTTAATAAATTCATTTCATTCCCATCGGCAATACCCTTAACAGTCAAAAAATCCGTGACTGTAGGTTTTCCCTGGGTAAGCGTCCCCGTTTTATCTAACACAA
This sequence comes from Synechocystis sp. LEGE 06083, assembly GCF_015207725.1. Lineage (NCBI taxonomy): Bacteria > Bacillati > Cyanobacteriota > Cyanophyceae > Synechococcales > Merismopediaceae > Synechocystis > Synechocystis sp. LEGE 06083. The sequence continues at coordinate 19,206 of NZ_JADEWJ010000002.1, read as the reverse complement.
TAGTTTTAATTTGGTGGGCCAATTCTAAACTATCAGCTCCCTTAATTAAAATGCCATTTTCTGCTCCTTTTCCTGTTCCTACCATGATGGAAGTTGGGGTTGCTAATCCTAAGGCACAGGGACAAGCAATAATCAAAACCCCCACCGTTGTAATCATAGCCAGGGTGATGTTACCCATGACATTAAACCAAATAATAAACGTGAGAATGGCGATCGCCATCACGACAGGAACAAACCAACCTGTTATGCGATCCGCTAACTTTTGAATCGGAGCTTTAGAGCCTTGGGCTTGCTGTACCATCTTAACAATTTGGGCTAAAACGGTGTCTTTTCCGACTCTAGTAGCGCGAAATTTAAAACTCCCTGTTTGATTAATGGTTGCTCCAATAACCTCATCCCCAGGCTGTTTTTTCACTGCTACACTTTCCCCCGTTACCATTGCTTCATCAATGCTGGAAGAACCTTCAACAATTTCTCCATCTACAGGAATCTTTTCTCCAGGACGAACTACGATAATATCTTCTAAAATCACTGCTTCAATGGCAATATCTAATTCTTTACCATCACGAATAACTCGTGCGGTTTTAGCCTGTAAACCCATTAATTTACGAATCGCTTCCGAGGTTTCGCCTTTAGCAATATTCTCAAATAATCGTCCTAATAAAATTAACGTTGTTACTGTTACTGCCACTTCAAAATAAACATGGGGAGTTAATCCTTCTGCGGTAAAAAAACTAGGAACAAGAAGCACAAAAAGAGAATAAAAATAAGCTACTCCAGTCCCTAAAGCAATGAGGGTATCCATTGTGGCAGTATGCCGTTTAAAAGCTTTCCAGCCACCAATAAAAAAGGATTGTCCACACCAAAATAGAACTGGCGTTGTCAAAATTAACTGTAACCAGGGATTACCCAACCAAGCAGGAATAAAGAACAAATTTATCCTTAACATTTCAGGAATTACACCCAAAACTAACAGGATACTGAAAATCCCACCGACCCAGATTTTGCGTTTTAGATCAAGGGTTTCAGCTTGGCGAGACTTTTTTTCCTCATCATCTTGACCCGCGTTCATTTCTTCTAGGGGAAATGCTTGATAGCCCGCACTGACTACCGCCGCTTGAATGGTTTTCAGATCGGTTTGTTGAGAATTGTATTGAACCGTCGCCTGTTCAGCCCCAAAATTTACCTGGCACTCAGTCACGCCTGGAACCAATTGAATAGCTTTTTCAATATTCGAGGCACAGGAAGCGCAACTCATTCCCCGTAATTTAAGGAGCAGATTATCCATTCTTTTACTTTCCTTTTACAAAAATAGAAAATTTAATCTGTAGGTCTCCCTTTTGAGGATCGTTAGAGGAGATAAAAACATATCTCTCCAATTTACTGTGATCGCTTTCGTGGGCATTGGAATTATATTCAACGTGTAAATTAGCCTAACTTCCAGAGAGAAGAATTTAGAGGAGTCAGTCACCCTGGATTGATCTATATTTTGAGCCTATCATAGAAATATGAAATCACGATGAAATTTCTCTTTGAATTTTTCTTGAAACTTAAGATTTTCTTGAGATTACCATCTTTGCTAGATTGAGCAGTTAGTCATACTCTATTTCAAGCATTTCAAATATTTCAAATATCTAAAATTCTAAGGAATTTCTGCTGTTAAAATTTGACTATAGAAAAAAAACAAAATATTTCATCCCTAAGTGTCATAATCAAGATAGAACTACCTAAAGTAGTTGCTATTAAATATTGAATTTAAAACTCAGCATAATCAAGTAGATAGCGACAAAATCGCCAGGAAAAAATTTATGAAAACTAAAACAGTGATCTGTAGTTTGGCCGGTTTAGTGACAGGCGTAACTCTAACTGGTTTTATCGTGACTAATCGTACCCAGGCCCAGACAACGGCGATCGCAGAATAGTCCAATCAAGTCAGCTTCAGCCCTGAGTCGTTTTCTAAACCATTATCAGTGGAACAGCCGACAGGTCATTCGGAGAGTCAGAGCGGCGATTCTTGAGCAGTTACAAGTAATTTAGGTTATGCTCAGCTGGATAGATAGTCAAAACACCCCTTTGAAAACTGAGGCACAGAGTTTTTGAACAATGCCAACAAATCGATAACAGTTAAGTTATGTTTTTTTAGCTCTACCTACCTGAATTTTAAAAGTAGTCTGGCGTCACCGTTTCGTTTTTGCCGATAATCTAGAAGTAATTGCTCAACCCAGTAGCCAATTGGTGTGAGGTGATGTAAAAGCGAGAGAGAGAGCTTGAAAAGCAGAAATGCCTTGACGGTGGGCAGTACCAAAAAAAGAACGAATCATGGCAAAAAGTTGTGCGCCCCACTCAGAGCGGAAGCCATTGGTAATCTTGCGAAAAATTACACTCCAGCGGAGAGCTTGCTCACTGGCATTATTAGTCGGAGGTATGGATTGATCACCCAGAAATAGCAGGAGATGTTCGGCAATACCCTGGTAACGCCTCAGTAAAATTTTCCCCTCTTCATGGATGGGGTTTAGTCTCAAAATTGTCTTGATGGCTCCTCGAAATCGAGAACAATATTGTTTAACTGTGGAAGGGGCCAATTGAGACCGTCGTCTCTGTAGGGCAATCGTCTGGAGGAAAAGTCGTTTCATCCTTGGGGCAAACAGGTCATCGCCAGCATCAATGGCGTATTGGCAATCCCTTAACTGATGGGCTAAACACACCTGCCAGTTTTCTGCTGGGTTGGCTTTCTGGGAACTAAATAAATCACTCACCCACACCTCGGGACAATGACCCTCCATCACCTCTTCAATCACTTTCTTGCCCCGACTTGGGTCAATTAGATGGAAACACACCTCCTCATTTTGAAATACCCATTCCCACTGGTTTTTACCATTGACTCGGGCGCTAGTTTCATCACTCCCCACTAAAACGGCACTCCGTAACTTCTCCAATATGCTCGCCACTGGCAGTTTCAGTTGCTTTTTGACACGCTTAAGTAGATTCGCAATGGCTCCCTCCGATATTTTTAGTCCATACATCTCCTCCATTAACCGACTCAGTCTTTCATAGCTGATGCCCTGGCTATAGCGCAGATAGCTGACCATTATTGCCACACTATCTCCAAAGGGAGACCCTGGTTCTAGTCCTACTGGTACTGCTGCTTCATAACTTTGCTGACAGCACTTACATTTGCCTCCATGACGTTCCACCCTGGTCACTATTACCTTGACTGCCGGCAGTTCTATCCTTTCGTATATCCCTATTAGTTTTTGCCCTTCTGGGCCTACCTCCATTCCACAATGGGGGCAAGCTGTCGCATGAGCTACCACTATCTGGTCTGGATTGGGGTTTAGTTCTCGTCCTCCCTGTTGGTGATTCCTTTCTCGTTTTTTCGCAGTCTTTTCCTCTTTGCTCTGATTGGCTTTGTATTCCTTTAACTAATCCCGGAGATCGGGACTGAAACAATTCGGAAATACCTTCACCCATAACACTAAATAACTTTCCTTTAACTAATCCCGGAGATCGGGACTGAAACGATTGAAATGAAAACTGACAAGGGCAAGCTCAACCCTTTCCTTTAACTAATCCCGGAGATCGGGACTGAAACTTTTTATGTCCAATACTTTAACAATCATCAGTTGATGTTATGAGCCGCAATTGGGATAATTTATCAACCTCAAGCCAAAGAGGTTAGAGCAAAAAGACCAATTGCCGGACAACTTAAAACGGCGTCCAGCCCGCGGCAGAAATACGAAGAGACCTAAACAAGGATGGAGACGACATTAGCCGTGACATTAGATACTGATTTTACCGAAGAGCATCCAAAAAAACTTGCAATCATTCCGGTTAGGGATGATAGCATTTGATGAAAGACAGTTTTTGTTATTCGTAATGGCTAGAGTCAGAAAGCTCGTCAAGCTAAATGTCTTCAGTTCGCCGACCAAGATCTAAGTTTTTTAAAGAACTTCAACAGATCTTAAGGAATACTGGCAAGCGAATACACCGACCGCAAACTTTTAGAGGATTTATTAAATGAACGAGCGGCTTAATGCGCCGCTGATCGCCACACAAACACCTAAAACCAAGAAAACCCCTGATGCTTTGGCCGGCGAGGGGGTTTCCAAGGTCTTTAAAAGTCACCAATCGGGCGATCGGTATTTATCTAAAAGAGGGATTATCAAAATCCAGTCAAGACACATTCCCAAAAAATTCAGGGGAGGGGGTGTCGTTTGATTAACTCTATTCTACTCGTTCAAGCAATATTTTCAAGAGTTAAGGCGATCGCCATAGGAAATGACCAAATCCTGGGCATGACCTTTCCCGACGGAAAATTACTGCCCACCACCCATTACCCGGATGAAATAACCAAACGTGGGTTCATTGAAGCATGGGGAGGGGTGAAGTAATGAAACTGAGACCCCAGCATTGGCAAGAATGGCGGAATAGCGGAATCGCCCCTGAAATAATCGAGGCTAACGTCCAGAGCCTTGATAACGCCCATGGATGGTTGCTGTATGGCGACAAATTACCCCGGCGCAACGATGGAAGATTAAGTAATGGAATCCTGAGCCAATACCGTCACCTTGAAGAAGGAGGGTGGTATTGCTCAGGCTTAGATTCCATCACCCTAGAAGACTCTCAATGGGGCTGTTTCAAACCAGATCGTCCTCGACTATCTAAAGACGGGAAGCCCATCAAATATGAGCACCCGCCCAAGATTACAACAGAAGCATTTTGCTTAAAAATCACTCGTCATCAATGGCGACAAATTGCCAAAAAAGGGGGATTGGACTGCCCCGACCTTGAGAACATCCCCAACGAGGAGATTGCCCAATCATTCTGGCAGTGGGTGAAAAATAACTCCGTTGCCATTGTCATCACGGAGGGAGCCAAAAAGACCGCATCCTTACTCAGTCATGGGTATGCCGCCCTGGGTTTACCGGGGATTTATTCCGGTTACCGCTGCAAAGATACCGATGGGGTTGAATTAGTCCACAAACAGCTAATCCCCCAGCTTGAAGCATTTTGCCAAGAAGGTCGGGAATTTATATTCTGCTTTGACAACGACGACAAACCCACCACCCGCAAAAATGTAAGGAAGGCGATCGCCAACACCGGTCGCCTGATGGAATTCCAGGGATGCAAAGTCACTGTGATGACCTGGGCAGGGTCAGCCAAAGGCATTGATGATGTCATCGTTGGCAACGGAGAAACCAGCCTAGACCGCATTTATTTCACCCGCCAAAGCCTCGAAGCTTACAAACTAACCGAATTTACCGACCTAACCCCCCTCATCTCCCAGACCGTAAATTCCCGCTACCTTGAGCCGGATATCTTGGCCAAAGTCATCGCCCGATTAGTGGGAATGAAAGCTGCCAAAGGAACAGGGAAAACCGAGATATTAGCCCAACGGGTAGAGAAGGCGATCGCCGAGGGAATGCCCGTCATTGTCCTAACCCACCGGGAACAGCTAGCCAAGGAATTGGCCAAGCGGTTTGGATTACCCTATCGGTCGGAATTAGAATTTGGAGCCGAGTCCTTCAACGGCTACGTGCTCTGTGTTGATTCCCTGCACCCCCATGCCAAGCCTGCCTTTGACCCCGCCCGCTACCCTGATGCCCTAGTTATTTTGGATGAAGCAGAGCAGGTCATCTGGCATTTACTCAACTCCAGCACCTGTCAACGTAATCGTCCCGCCATTCTGGAAACCCTGACCGAATTACTCAATGGAGCAGGGCAAATCATCCTCAGTGATGCCGACCTAACCCGCATCAGCCTTGATTACCTAAATGGGCTATTAACAACCCAGGCCGCCCCTTGGGTAGTGGTCAACGAATATAACCCCGCCAACGTCCGTAAAGCCTTCCTTTATGACAAACCAGAGGCTTTATTCTCCGATGCCTTGGAATGTATTCAGAACGGCGAACGCCTGATGATCCACACCGGAGCACAAAAAGTCAGCAGCAAATGGGGAACTATTAACCTAGAGATAACCTTATCGGGAGCATTCCCCGAACTGAAAATTTTGCGGATTGATGCGGAATCAGTAGCGGAACCGGGACACCCCGCCTATGGGGTAATGGGCAACCTGAACGCAGTCCTTCCCCTCTACGACATTGTTATTGCCTCCCCAACCTTGGAAACCGGGGTCAGTATTGATATTAAAGGGCATTTCCACCGCGTCTTCTGTTTTGCCCCCGGCAGTCAAACCGCTGAAGCCGTCTGTCAATCCTTGGCCCGGGTACGGGAAGATATCCCCCGCCATCTCTGGGTTAAAAAATATTCCAATCAAAGGATTGGTAACGGCTCCACCATTCCGAAAATCTTAATTAACTCCCAACAAAAACTCTTTCAAGCCAACTCCCTCCTATTGGGACAAGCGGAGGCGCTCGCCAACCTTGATGGCCATTCCCCCCGCCACTTGGCCACCTGGGCAACCTATGCTGCCATTCACAACCACGGCTTTAAAAAATATCGGGATGTGATCCTCAGCCGCCTAGAGGCGGAAGGATATGCCATTATCTCCCCTGACCCCCCCGACGATGGGCAGAGCATAGGAGAGTTAATGAAAGCCTACACTGAGGCTAATTATCAAGAGCACTGTGAAAAGGTGGCCGCCGCTCCCCTACTCGATGATCTAGAATTTGACCGGATTTCCAAGGCTAGGGCCAAAAGTGAACCAGAACGATTGTCAGAACAAAAGACGGCGATCTCTAAACGGTATCTTACCGATGAAATCACCCCTGAACTGGTAACCCAAGATAACAAAGGGCTATATGGTCAGTTGCAGTTGCGGTATTACCTCACCATGGGGCGGGAATTTTTAGCTGACCGGGATAACCATCGGGTCAAAAAGCTCAGCAAACAAACCGGGGAAGCCTTCACCCCCGACATTAACAGCGCCTGCTATAGCGCCAAGGTGAAAACCCTGGAAATTATCAATATCGGGCAATTCCTGGACGGCTCTGCCCATACCTCGGAGAGTCTACGGGATTGGTTTAAGCATATCTGCCAGTTTCGCCATGACATCAAGACCTTCTTGAATCAATCCATTAACCCCGAAGGGGATGCGCCCATCGCCGTTGCCCAACGGTTACTGGGATTAATGGGTCTGAAAATGACAAGGAAACAATGCCGGATTAATGGAGGACGGCAACGGATTTATGCCCTGGTAGATCCCCCCCCCGGCGATGCAGCCCTAGCCATTATGGAAAGGTGGTTTGAGCGGGATTCTAACCGTGTCACTTGTCACACCTCCCCCTTAAAAGAATTATGTAGGGGGATAGGGGCATGAGTTAATGGTTATTCCTTCCCTTTCATCCATGTGATGCCTATTTGAGCTTCTAGCCCTAACAGCATCCCCTGACAACCCAAAAAAGTGCCCTAAATCAAGGGACAGGGGCAAAAAAAAGCACCATCTCCGGTGGGGGAAATAGTGCAAAGCAGGGGGGAAGTCTAATCAGTCAACTTATTGGTGTGCTTGGTCATGGCACTGACGACAGATACAGGTAATGGTATGGGGGAAAAGAATCTCCTGGCCGCGGAAGTCGTAATTCAAATGATGAACATCTAAAGTATCCCTCAGGCCGCAAAACTGACATCTATACCAGGCGTTGTACCTACAATTACGTGCCACAACCCGCCAATAATCAGTGCGGAGGAAATCTTGGTAGTTAAGGGCAGCAAGGTGATCCGCCTCAGCCTGATCGTAAGTCAACAACTTATGCCAAAGGGAATATCGTTCCTTCCAGTGACCATATCCATCATCCAAAACAGCATAAGTAGCAATCTGATTGCGGACATGGCAAAGATGAGAACTGATAGTGGCATGAAATTGCCGGGAATATTTCTCCTCCGGTAAGCTGAAATACTCCTCCAGAAACTTTAAATAAGGGGCAAAAAAATAACCAATAGATTCAGGAGTAGCGGTAATGATCCTCGACCAATGGGGCTGTAGTGCATTCCACAAAGATAAACTAGGTTCAGTAACAGCCCCCTCAAACAAAGCTGTCCGCATTATAAAGATACCAGCCTGGGCATGGTGTCGCCGATTAAGGAAAGTGAGTAATCGAGTAGAGTACTCTTGATAGCGCACCTCCTTGGGACGAGCAAAATACTGCTTATAGGTGTAGTCGTGGTAAGACCGCAAAGCCAAATCAACGGATAAAATATCCTCCTCAATAAACAAATAGTAGGGTTGAAGTTTTTGCACAGAAACCATCGATAAAAATTGCTTGATATTCTGTGCTCGAACAGGATCGACGTAAACCATAACTGTCTGCTCCGATGGGCAATAAACAGTCGAGAAAAAAACAGCGAAATTAACCCCGCCCAAAGGAGGAGGATAGGAGGTATTAAAAAGAAGTAAATGCCTTAGTAACGAGACGGAGACAAGAACCCTGATACGCGCCTTATCTCGCTGTAATATCTTCTCGACTCGTAATACAATTATATCATAAATAGAAACATTTATACTATATTTATAATCTTCTTTCTCGTGAAGTAAATATTCTTTTTGACGACCCCATAAGCTTGAGGCTCAGATTAATTATTTAGTAGAGTTAGTTTAGGTTGTTAATGTCTTATTTTATAGGTCAATTTCAATAGTCTGCCATTGCACGATTGAAATAATTATCATGTTTATGGTTAGTGTTTGTTCATCCATAAGTTCCCCCAGTTCTGTGGCCATATTCTAGTTTGCCATAGCGCCAACTCATAGAATGGAGACGAGACTCATTATTAAAATCTCTTGTTCTTTTCTGAGCCTTACTTTCCGTCTCAAGCTATGTTTCAAAAGCCCCTTTAAAATCTTTGTATATTTTCTCAAATTCACTAACTTTGTATGATTTATTCTGAGAATTATTAATAGCCTTATAGCAAACATTAATAACAAATGATGAACAAGAATCTTTAGATTTATTTATATTAATAATATTTAGCTTTTTTAGGCTTTATATTTTCATAATCATTACTAGATACTATTCTACGCGCTAAACTTAATTTTTTACTAATTAATGTTCTAGTTAGGGAGAATTGTAAATTTTGGCAATATTTTCGATTCAATCAATCGGGACTTTAGAAAAGTCAGGTATGATTTTTGGAAGCGTATAAATACAATATAGGTAAGCAGTCAGGCAGAAATCTATGGAAAAGTCCAAATCAGAATTTTTTAACATTTACGGCCGGGGCGGGGTATTACGTTCTCAAGCTGATGAAGCGGCTTGGTTCAATGACGAAAGCAGATCCCGGCCTATCCGTTGGGCCATTGCCAATGAAATCAAACGACTTAGTCAAGAGGATAGGAAGTTTGCTTGAAACAATTTAAAAAGGGAAACCCCAAGCACTCGAACTTTGGTCGGCGAGAGTGCTTGGGGTTAACAAACAAATCGAACAAATCGAATAAAAGGCTAACCATCCGGCGGGGAGGGGGCCTTGTCCTATGCAATTTTTAGCAATTACCAGGGATGTCGGCAATAGGGCCGGTCAAAAAATTTTAACCCTGGGCAACGGGTTTTCCCTCATTGTACAGCTACCAACCCGGCTATTTATCTGGGTTATAGCCCTGCTGATTTGGTTATGCCCGCGGGCAAAATTTCTTGCTCTGGGCATAGCCGATTGCCATCCGTGGCCATCGGTTGGCAGGGGGGGGCAATGGGATTAGCCAAAAGGATGCTAGGGGATCGGCACCAGCCCAGGGGCGTAGTTGCCAGCAATCGAGAAGGGTTGATGGTCAAGATTAATGGACACCTGGAATGTATTCCCATCAGGAAATGGGCAGGGAAAGAAGCCAAGTTGCATTTCTGCCAAGGTGGTTTCCGGGTAATGGTTGAGGGTGGCAACTATTTTGCAGTGGCCATCAAGCCTAAGACTAAACCCCAGCCCTGGGAAGTAGAGAAGCCCATCAAGCTAGACCCCTTGGGGGAAAGGTTTACCCAGTATTTCAACTTTGGGAGCTATGCCATTGTTAACAACGGGGAAGGGTGGAAAACATTACAGCACCGCATCAGCACCGCCAAAATTTGGGAGTTATGGAAAGACCCCACCACGGCGATCGGCTTACGGTTTGGCAAAGAAACCACCGTTGGTCTTCTGGACATTGATGCCACCGGGGAATATCACAATGAAGCCGATTTACAGGCAATGCGTGAGGCCTTGGAATCTATTGGCATTGGGGAGCAAGTTTTAATCCAGTCAAGCTATAGCGGCGGTTGGCACCTGTGGTTTGGTTTCCCCCAGCAAGTCCCCACCTTTGCCCTGAGCTGTGCTGTACCTGAAGTTTTAGCCCGCTTTGGCTTTGACATCAGCCCCGGCAATTTAGAGATATTCCCTAATCGCAAGGGTTGGACTAAGGGGGAAATCACCAAATACAACGGCGGCCGGTTGCCACTACAGCCCGGTTCAGGCAGTGCCCTGCTTGATGATGACTTTGCCCCCTATAGCCAAAGCCTAGAAGTATTCCTAGACCAACTGGAAGAAACGGCGATCGCCTGTGACATTGACTTGCTGTTGGAAGCCTGTACAGAAGCCAGGGCCAATTACAACCCTTTTGCCAAGCCCAACGGATTTGCACCGCACAACAAAAAAGCAAGGCAATGGAAGTTACAGGATGCCCACGCCATTGCCCAACCCTGGGAACCTCACGACAGCAATACCCGGTTAGGAATCATTGCCCGCTATGGAGTGGTATTTGAAAGACTGACCGGGGATCACTTAGTTAATTACATTGTCCAAACGGCGATCGGCACCCCGGACTATTCCAAACATTGCAGACACCAAGGGGAGATAGAAGCCTGGGCTAGCCGTTGGGCCCACTGTGCCGAAAGGAAATATTACGCCTATGAACCGAAGAAAAAAAACAAGCCCGCTGGCCCTAGCAACGATGAACGGAAGCAAGCGGCCATGGAAAGGCTAATCGAGGCAATGGAAGACCTCAAACTTGACGGCAAGCTACCCAATGGTGTGAAGGCTAGGGAGAGGTTATTAATCCAATTGATTGGAATATCCAAAAGCAGCCTATGGAAGCCGGAATATCTGGAGCTATGGCACCCCCGATTTGACCCTGTACTCCACGGTGATCGCCTACCTATCATGGAAGAAGCTCAACACCAAGCCCAGCAAGGGATTGAGTCGATAGCCCCACACCCCCCAACAAAAACCTTGAGTTGCCTTTCCTTGTCGCCTACTCGCCAGCATCAAGAATTATTTACGCTTCTTCTGCCGGGTAGAGATTTCTCTCCAGAACTTTTTCTATGCGCTGTACTATTTTTTTGCGCCTCAACTAAAACCAAAATGCCCCAATCCCATACAGGGAGGGAGATAGACGCATTTTCAATACAAAATACTGTACTAATTAAACCCAGATTAGCGATTGTGAATAACTCCGAAAGTCAAGCCCAGAGGCAATTCCAGCCATCAGTTAAACCAGGGACTCGAATTATTAACCGCCCGGTGTTGGTTCCGATCACCGATGATCCAAACCTGCAGGGATTAAAGCCGGGGGACTGGGTGATTGAACCGGATAGACCCGATCGCCTGATGAAGTTAGCTTCGATTGACGGTGACGGGATTTGGTGCCGATTGCATAAGCCAGATTGCCAAAGCCCTGGGTTGATTGGTTCCCTTGCCTACCTGCCGGAATTGCAACACGCCCCGCCTGAATTGATTGCCGAATATTTTCCGAACGGCGATCGGACCCACCAACCCAATGGAGGAACCGCCCATGGCTAGTCAAATCACCGCCGCAACAATTCAACTTAGGGATTACCAGGAAGCCTTACTGCAAGGAATCTTTGAGCAGTGGAAGTCAGCCCCTAGGGTTATGGCCCAGTTACCAACCGGGGGAGGAAAGACGGTTATTTTTTCCGCCATTGCCCAAGAATTTGCCCGGCACGGCGATCGGGTTTTAGTCCTAGCCCACCGTGAGGAATTGATTACCCAAGCGGCCGCCAAATTGGAAACGGTAACGGGGAAGCCGGTAGGAGTTATTAAGTCGGGCATTGCCTCCGCCCCGTTGTTCCCGATACAGGTGGCATCAGTTCAAACCTTGGTTAACCGGTTGAGGGAGTATCCCGATTTTGGTTTGGTTGTTACGGATGAAGCCCACCACTCCACCGCCAAGACCTACAGGAAAATCTTGGAGGCTTACCCCGGTTCCTATCAGTTGGGGGTAACTGCGACACCAATTAGAACCGATGGCAGTGGGTTCCGTGACTTGTTTGATGGCCTGGTATGTGGCCCAACGGTGAAGGAATTAATAGAGCTGGGGCACCTGTCCAGGTTTAAGTTATTCGGTGCCAAGTCGATGGAAACCAAGGGAGTCCGCACGGTTGCCGGGGATTTTTCCGCCGCTGGATTAGCCAAAGCTAACAACGTGGTTAAGTTATCCGGTGATTTGGTGAAAGCATATCGCCACCATTGTCCCGATCGCCGTTGCTTGGTATTTGCCATCAGCGTTGCTTACTCCATGGCGATCGCCGCCCGCTATAACGCCGCTGGTATTTCCGCAATTCACCTTGATGGGGAAACTCCCTCAGATGTGAGGAAGGAAGCCTTAGCCCGTTTTGCTGAGGGGGAAATCAAAGTAATTAGCAACTGCGGACTATTTGGGGAAGGTTTGGATATTCCGGCACTGGAAGCCGTGCAGATTGCCCGCCCCACTAAATCCCTTGGGCTGTGGCTTCAAATGGCGGGAAGGGCATTAAGGCCCGCACCTGGGAAAGATTTTGCAATATTGCTTGACCATACAAAGAACCACATGATCCACGGATTGCCCACCCGGAAACGGATATGGACATTGGAAGGAGTGGAAAATCTTGATGGCGATCGCCGGTTGGAAAGAAAACCTGATGGGGAAATAGTCGAAGTAGAGCCAACCGAAATAGAAGAACAGCCCGCCCAATTGGTGGAAGTGGAGGAATTGGAAAGCCCTTGGGGGGAATGGTGGGGAAACATCCTAGCCGTTCAACAAAGCCGGGGCTACAAAGTGGGATGGCTTTATTACCAAATTTGCGACGCTTGCCCCCCTGCTGATGTCTGGATTGCCTACGCCAATTTCCTTGGGCGATCGCCTACCTGGGGAATTTCTCGCTTCATTGAACAGGAAACCGCCGGGGAAACCAAAGCAACTCCGCCACCATTGCCCAGCTATGCCCGCAATATTGCCCCCTAATTTGCCCAAAGCACAACACTCCTAGCACCTGACACCATGCGTTATCGACCAAGGACAGACCATAATCAAGCCGAGATAGTCCGCATACTGAGGAAAAAGGGTTGCTTGATATTTGACCTTTCCACAGTTGGACAAGGTTGCCCCGACCTAATCGCATTGAACCCCAAGGGGGAAACCGTTCTGATTGAAGTTAAGAACCCTCAACCGTGACCGCCTCACCACTGCACAGGAAAAGGCGATCGCCATGGGGTGGACTATCCACGTTGTCCGAAGCCCAGAGGAAGCCCTTGCCCTAGTGGACAGTACAGAAAAGGCACTCCGTAGGGATTAAAGTAAAGCCCATCAGGGTTGCCCTTTCTATCCCTAGATACGGAAATTTTTATGGGCGGTGGTGGTGGGACAGACAGTTATCTGTGCTTTAATCTATCAATATTATTTGATATAAAGGAATCCTTACCCTGTGCGAGTTTTAGCCATTGGAGGAAGCGATCGCCGTTGTGCCGGTTTAATAGTTTTGTTTTGAATTTGGGAGAATTAGCTTAAAAAACGGTGGGATCGTTGCCCATTTTTTCCTGTGGCGAAATTATTTAAAAGCCTTACCCTGTGGGAGCTCTGGAAGTTTAAGGGATTTTGATATGTCCCAAACCTTTCAACCGCTGCACATAGGATGGTGGGGAACTGAGCCAAGTGTTCGGGGCTTTAATTTACTGCTTTTTTTGCCTAGCCCTGGAAATCTATTAGTCATTGCCATCGCCATTGTCTAAGTCACATTACGTCGGTCAGACCGACCCAATAATTTTCAAAGGGGATACATCAGGCAGACCCCCTTTGTCTTATTCCTCCGCCTGGCAGAGGTAACACCCTTTGACGGGATAAAAGGGCATGGAAGCCGAACACCTCAAACCCTTTACTGTCAAGGGCTACGGTCAGTTTAGGCAGCTGTTGCCGAACACCGACTAACCCGGTTCAACAATTCCGAAAACTTCCTACTGTTCCCAACAGCGATCGCCAATGAAGAGAACTCAGAAAATGATTAGGCGTTGCCGCTGCCAAAAGCTTGGTAGGGAACGGTGAAATATAGTGTTTTAAATTTAGTGGTTTACTTGAACTCGCTGGGTTTCCGATCAACCCGGTTAAAAAATTCTAAAAATTAAGGGCTGTTCTCGATAAAGGCGAGGCTGTGGTTTTGAAAAGAATCTTTTAATTCCGGTACTTTCAGCGATAGGACACTTACCACGATCTCTATTTTGGGTCTTTTTTTTTTGCACTAACATTTGTAGTTCAAACTGGGGTCTATCTAATTTTCCTGCCCTGAATTAATTTCCCCGTAGACAAGAAAACAATACCTCTTTACTGTGTCAACTTGACCAAAAAGTCGCAAACATTTTTCCCGTGTCACAGTTTGCTATGTCAAAAACGGACGATGATGGTAAGCAAGAAAGGGGTCGTGATACTACCTACCCCCCCGCAGTTTAAGCATTTGAAATGGGTTAACCATTAGCACTATGCCTAGGGATTGGGGAAAAATCCAAACTTAATTTTCCTCGTTGACTGGATACCATAGCCCGTTCCTAAATTCCCACGGTGGCACGACGATCGCCTCTTGGCTTCCCTTGGGTCTGTATTCCGGTGGAGTGTTGCCCAATTTCTTGCCCCACTTCTGAACCGTCCGTTCATGAATTCCTAGCCTATCCGACCCCATGCCGAGATACGTGTAAAAACCTTCACATCTAGCTGAAACGTTTGTGGAGTAGGGATTTCATGGTGTACTACTAACTACTGTGTGGCTTAAGGATAGGAAAGGGAGTGCCATGATTTCCTCTAATGGGCTGGGGGGAGTGAGTAAATCGAGGAAGTAATCGCCATAGCGCTTGATATGCTTGGTTAGGTAAGGGCTGAGACCCGCCAATAGCTCAGGGGTAATGGGGTAGCCATCGTCATTCAAAGCCTGAATTGCTTGGGATAAATCCACTGTATTCTGCAAGATGATGGCATCAGCAACAAGTTCAAGGAACTTAAGGCGTTTCTCCTGCTCCACAGGATCGTTATCCGTGATTAAACCAGCCTTGGCAAAGAAAACCCAATCAAGGAACTGATGGTACTGCTCGACCTTATTAGTGCAAGCCGTGATTTGCTGCCTAAGTTTAGGCTCAGAAACATAACGCAACAAAAAGAGCGTCCTAATGACATTGCCAAGGGCTTGAAATGCCTTGTACAAGCGATTCTTACGGCTGTAGCTATTCAGTTTTCTGAGCAATGTCGAGGGCATTAGCTTCCCAGCCTTGATTGAGAGTACCACCCGCATCAAGTCCTTCCAGTGGGTTTGAATTAATGCCCATTCAGGTACTCCTTTGAACAACGGCTCAATTAACTCATAAGCATTATCCACAGTGGGTTTCAAGAGTTTGAGGTCGTGCCAATTGCGAATGCGAGGCATCAGCTCAATACCAAGTAAGAAAGAAAGCCCAAACACAGGCGAGGACTGACCTTGAGTATCCCCATGAAGGATGCCTGGCTGGATGTCCGATGTATTTTTGATTAACCCATCTAGGATATAGACCGCCTCCCACACAGCACAGCTAATGAAGTGAGTAAACAGGGCAATGTACTGATCTGAAACATGGTGATAAGCAATGCCTCCATACCCCCTGTATCGGATGTGATACTCCGAGCGTAGATTATTCTCATAGGTCTCGAACTTACTACCATCCGCCGCCGCACGGTCCCCGGTGCCCCAGCATTTTGGTAACTGCAGCCGATGGTAGGCATTAACAATGTCCCGAATGGCAACCTGTAAAGCTTCTATGCTGATATGGCGACGGCTGGTATAGGACAGTTGATGAGCTGTGGTCTGCCCCTGTAGATGGCGGGCTGTTTGGTTTGGTCCCAGGTTACAGCCATAAGCAAAGGTCGTGAGGATATATCGCTCAGTCGCATCCGCCAACTTCGGTTCAGAGCCAGAAAGGGGACCCAGATGCCGTGTCCAATGTAGCCAGTGCTCCACATTACCGAGAATATCAAGCACAGTGCGCTCCGGCATTTTCTCAGAGAGAGCCAGCATAAAGGCTTCGGCATCCTTGGGGACAGGCGCTGCCGGCACTCGTTTCAAGACGGGATCTCCGTCATCATTAAAGGAAATTTGTTGATCTACCTGGAGTTGGACATCTACCTCATCCGCCTGTTTTTTTAGCGTTGCCTGCAACTTTTCAATCAGTCCTGCCGCTGTCGCCGGAATACCCAAATTGTCACAATAGTTGGCTACCAAAGGCTCGCAATCATCCCAGGACAATAACTGCTGACGAAAATCGGCATACTCTTCTGAGCCAGTCACAAAGGCATCACCATTGATCAATTCCACTGCTAGATAAGCAAAGATACAGACCTCCAAATGCTGTCTGACAAGTTTTTTTTCACCATCGACCGTGGAGATGACCAACTGTCGCCAAGCGCCACTAATAAAACTGACGTCAATGTCCATCGGTAAATACTTGCGCCGTTTCTCTTGATGAGCCAAAACAAACGCCATCGCATCCATTAGGGTCGAATCTTCACTGGTCGAGCGGATATCAAGTATTCGTACTAGCTTAAACAACACCTTACGGTAGGGGGCATAGAACCGCCACATAAGTGATAGATGATTCTGAGAATTATAGGCCCGCAGCTCTTCACATTCAGCTAATAATTCTTCCGCCCCACCTTCCGCCGCCAGTAATCTTTGCATTGACTGCTGAAACGGCAGCGCCTCAGATTTAGTCACTACCAGGGTGAGGGTTTGACTGAACAGTCCTAATAGTCGCTCGGTACGGGCCAGATGTTGTTCTCTGAGTTCGAGTAATCGTTTACGGGCATTGGCATCTATTTTCCGCATCCTTTTGAGGAACATTTCTACTAAATTATCTTGCATCGTCACCTGAGCGCGATAGAGCAAACAAAGTAAAAGGGTACGGCGTTTCGCTAGGTTAATGTCCTGGAATTCTGCGATATCCAGAGTCTTGGCATAGGCCGCTAAATATTTAATCTTGGTGGTTGTCACCCCATTCAACTGGCGCTGTGTATCCCCAAAGGACATCAGCTCATCAAAAGCACGTTGCAGATTGGCAAAGTGCTTCAAACTCTCCTTCTGGGGGGGCGCTTTGAGCTGGTTCAAGAAGGCCCTGGTCTCAGGCATCGGTTGAGTAATCAGTCCATCAAGGTAATCTTGTTCGTCCTGGTTAAGTTGGGAACAAACTTGCTCGAATAGAAGAGTGTGGTTAAGGGCACGTAGGTGTCCAGCTAGTCGGTCGAGGGTGCTGAAGGCGGGTAACTCATAGCTCTCTTTAACTAGGGCTTCTATTGCCACATTAATCAGGTCTGCGGGGTGATCCATCACCGTCACGGCTGTTTCAATTGCAGCGGTAGCAACCTGCTCGCCGTCAGTGTCATAGGATTTGACCTGAAGATAGGTACGAATAATCTGATAGTAGCGATAACAAGAACCTTCCGGAGCAACTGGTGAGATGGTTTTTGCTAGGTTTAGGTGTTTACAGATATGGTCTATCACTGCAACGGGAACGACGTCGGACTGGGGAAAGTAACCCAAGCGTTGAAAAGACTTTAAGAGTACCAAGAAACTGAGGCGGTTAGATGCCCGGCGCACCCGTGCTCTTGCCAGTACCAACTCTTCTACAGTGGGGGTATAAAATGCGGCTAATTCTTCTGGGCTGAGCACTTGCTTGAAGTAAGGATAGGCAGTGCGGTCTAGCGCAGTCATTCTGGTACAGCAGAGACGGAGGGAGCCTGGCTGGTTGCTTGATAAGATTGACCGCAGAAAGGACAAAATCGAAAGGTTAAGGACACCAACTTCTCACCGCAGCCAGCACAACATTTTTGGAGAGCGGTGCCGCATAGGAAACAGAACTCGGCACGGGCATCAGTCCAAATGGGGTCTGGTGCGGTACCCGGTTGCCAGCAGTGGGGGCAAAACTTCAGGGACGGGCCTAGGGTTTCAGTCTGGCCCCGAGCCACGGACTCCAGGTAATCCATCGGCACTTGCAGGGCTATGGCTAACCCGGATAAGGTACGGCGATTAAGGGAGCACGTTTGACCGCGTTCAATCTTGCCAAGGCTTTGCAGATGTATCTCGGCCTTTTGTGCCACCATCTGGCGGCTTAATCCGAGAGTTTCCCTCTGCCGAGTAACATAATCAGCTAAGGATTCTTGGTTTTTTGGCAGTTGGCGAGCATCTAAAGTAGACAATAAACTATACCTTCAGATATTTTAAAAAATGTTATTCTAGAACTTATTAATAATACTTATTTTACCCTCAGGTTATCTTAAGTGTGTCCCCTAACTTAGCTACAGTTACAGCTCAGTTTCTGAAACGACCTGGTTTAAATCAGAAGACAATCAAAGGCTATGAGTCAACGTTGATGCCCCTCTTGGCCGAGTATGGCCGATGGCCTATTAACGCTCTCGAACGGACTGATTTCGCTGAGTATTTGCAAGGGCTTACTTATTTGGCCCACACCACCCGACAAAAGCATCAAGCTATAGTTCAAGCTCTATTAAATTTTGCTGTAGAACAAAGGTATATAAAAAGTAATCCCATTGCTCGTCTGCGGCAGCCAAAGCCTGATGCTGAGCAGGGAGAACATATTTCCGATGAACCGATTCGTTATCTAACAGAAGCTCAACTCCGATGCCTTTATCAAGCCGTCGCATCAGATATTCGGATGCAAGCGATTATTAGTTTGCTACATCGCAGTGGGGCACGTATTGCGGAAGTGCTACAACTCAATCTTGATGACATTGATTTTGATTCGCAACGGTTTCAGGTTGTGGGCAAAGGAAATAAACAACGATGGTGTTTTTTTTCTCAAGATACGGCACTTGCTCTTACTCAATACCTACAATGTGAACGGCATCTTGGTGATGATGCGCTATTTACAGCTAGACAACCTATCTCATTAGCTGTTTCTCGAATCAGCTATCGTCGGGTTCATCAATGTTGGCAATCCTTGATTGCACCCTATCCTGAGTTAAAAAAGGCTCGGTTACATGATTTGCGCCATACC
>NZ_JADEWJ010000406.1:0-2112 GCF_015207725.1 Synechocystis sp. LEGE 06083 | reverse complement strand
ACTCACCACTGTCCGGTCAAATACCCCGATCCCCAGGCGATCGCCTCGATGTAAAGCAGTCACTGCCAGGGCCAAACTGGTGTTCAGTGCCCAATCAAAACGCTGTAGTCCCTGCACCCAAGCGGTCATTAACCGGCCCCGGTCAAGCAAAATAATCACCGTCTGTTCCCGTTCCGGCTCCAACACCCGCATGAGGGGAATGCCCCGCCGAGCACTAGCTTTCCAGTCCAAATACCGCAGATCATCCCCCGCTTGGTAGTCCCGCAGTTCCCGAAATTCTGTGCCCAAACCCAGCTTTCGCATTTGTCTGAGGTTGCCCGTGGTGGCCTGGGCCAGTCGAATAGTCAAGGATTTGAGCCCCATTAAATCGGGGTGGACAGTCACTGTTTCCCCCTCGCCCACCGTCCATTGGTGCCAAGTCAGTTGCCAGGGACATAGTTGTCGCACATTCACCTTGCCCCAACGGTATTCCCCCCGCTGACGGGGTTGCACGTGATAACTTAATTGGGTGCTGCCCTGGGGCAAAACCTGAGCTGTCTTGAGCTCATCCGTGGCCAAAAATGGGGCGGGATAATCATCTTTAATTTTGGCGATCGCCGACGGACCAGAATTTGCCACCGTAATGGTAACGGGATTTTCTCGACCGATAGAAAGGGGGCCCAGGGGTTGCCGTTGCACGGTTATTTTTCGCTTCCTGCCCCGGCCATAGTCAATTACCGTCAGCAACAAAAGTAAACCATCTGCTATGGCCAAAGTCCCCACTGCGTTAGGAATAGTGCTCATCTGGGCCACCACCATGGCCCCTCCGCCAATGAGCAACAGACACACATAAAAGCGGAGAGTGGGAACCATAGCCTTGGGGGGAAAAGGGGAAAGGAATTAGGTTGCCATGCCATGGGGCTAGGGAAGTCTCTTTGTCACCACCACCATGCAACTGGGAAATTTCCCAGGGGGATGAACCATCAACTCACAATAACCCCCGATAACGAATAAAGACCAAAATTGCCCCCCAGGAACCGATCGCCACTTTCAGGGCCACCAGGATATTAAGCCAGGGAATCCAACCGCCACTGAGTTGGGCCCCCATTTCCCCCATGGGCAGGGCCAGTCCCAACAAACTACAGGCTGCGAGGGCAATGAACAGGAGCACGGAAATTTTTTCTAGGGTGGCGGCTCGCCAACGTTGGTAAAGCTGATGGAGCCATTCCGGTGGGGCTGTGATGGCCACCAGGCCAATGGCCGTGCCCCCAGCTACCCCGGCGGCAAATCCTCCCCCTGGACTGAGGTGACCCCGCAGGGCCAGTTCCACACTGATCAAAGCGGCAATGGTGGCCCCCAATCTGGCCAAAACAATGGAAGGATGGTCGGTAAATTGATGTACCACTGCGGCCGGTTGCTCGTCGGCCAACAAAAACCTCACCCCCATAATGGCAATGGTAAATACCACCACCTCAAACAGGGTGTCGTAGAGACGGTTGCGGAAAATAATGCCTGATACAACGTTGGGCACGCCACTTTCCTGGGCAATGGTTTCCACAATGGACAGTTCGGACAACTCCTCCAGCGGCACCACTAGGTTGGGGAGCAGAATCATTTTCAGGTAAAAGCCGATCGCCGCTAGCACATAAATCCATTTCATCGGCTTACCTCCTGGGGAGAAGGGATGGGGTTAATGGGGGTCAACACCACTTTTAGTTGACTGGAAGGAATGGTGGCGGAGAAGATTTCTACCAAACGCTCAATGGGGGTCAACAGGGCCGGGGCGGCCGGATCAAAAATAACCTGGGGAGATTGTTGGGGAGACACAGCTTCACTATCTAGGGGACAGGGCACAATTTGTAGGCGGAGATGGTAGGGGGCGATCGCCGTGGTGATGGCTTGGTGCACATCAGGGGGTAGGGATTGGGACGCTTGGTCCAGGGGGGGCAAAATTCCCACCCGCAAAGTGAGGGAAGACCGCACCGCCACCGCATAGAGGGTAATGGACAACATGGTGCCCACCAACGCCTCTGTCAATGCCACATCCGCCGCCCCCAGCAGGGCATAGACCAAGGCCGCCACCGCCCCTAAAATCCCCCGCATCACCAGGGCCTGATAGGGATTGCGTTGCAC
>NZ_JADEWJ010000055.1:0-17041 GCF_015207725.1 Synechocystis sp. LEGE 06083 | reverse complement strand
CTGTATAAGAGACAGGCCATATACTCGACTCAAACCCTTCCTGAGTTGCCCCCTTTATGTCCCAAACCACCGCCACCCTGCAATTGCCCAGCCCCGACAGCGCGATCGCCTTGGCAGGAAGCGGAGAAGACAATCTAACCTATTTGGCCCACCACACCGGCGCTAAGTTGATTTTGCGGGGGCAAGAACTGATGGTGGTCGGCACCGAAAAAGCTGTGGCCAGGGTGATGGCAGTGCTCCAAGCCCTGGCTCCCTACTGGCAGAACGCCAAGGCCATTTCCCGGCCGGATTTAATGACTGCTTTCCATGCCCTAGATACGGGTAAACAGGAGGAATACCAAGCCCTCCAAAAAACGGTGTTGGCCAAAACCCGGCGGGGAGAAATTGTCCGGGCTAAAACTTTCCGTCAACGGCAATATATCAAAGCAATCCAAAAGCATGACGTCACCTTTTGCATTGGCCCAGCAGGCACAGGGAAAACCTTTTTGGCGGCGGTGTTGGCAGTGCAAGCTTTATTGAATAATGAATGCGATCGCCTGATTTTGACTAGACCAGCGGTGGAAGCGGGGGAAAAATTAGGCTTTCTGCCGGGGGACCTGCAACAAAAGGTGGATCCATTTTTGCGGCCCCTCTACGATGCTTTGTATGAATTCATCGAGCCGGAAAAAATTCCCGACCTGATGGAGCGGGGCAAAATTGAAGTGGCTCCCCTGGCCTATATGCGGGGCAGGACTTTGACCAATGCCTTTGTCATCGTGGACGAGGCCCAAAATACGACCCCGGCCCAACTCAAAATGGTTTTAACCCGCCTTGGTTTTGGCTCGAAAATGATTGTGACTGGGGATGTGACCCAAACGGATTTACCCAACCATCAAAAGTCCGGTCTCCAGGTGGCCCAAACCATTCTTAAGGATGTGGAAGGGGTGGCTTTTTGTTACCTCAATCAGGCAGATGTGGTGCGCCATCCCCTGGTGCAAAGGATTGTGGAAGCCTACGAACGCTCCGAAAATGCCGGTCCGCCCACCCCGAAGTTTTCCGCGTAAAGGCTTGATCCCCAAGGGTTTTTCCCAACCAAAGCCAGGCCATCCCTAGGGGCAATTTTCCCAGGGGCAAAACTTTGATGTACACTGATGCGGGCGTGAATCCGTGGCCATGGCCAGGGCGATCGCCAATGTGGTGTGAGGTAAAATCGGGGGCGAATGAACCGCTCACCGAGAATTTTTGTCTAATTCCCCAAATGAAATTAAGCAAAAGCTAACAAATGCCAAGCCGTCCCCTGGGGCGGAGTTTCACCACTAGTTTTTCGATGAATTTACGCTACCTCTGGTCAGGAAAACAACTATTGATGGGAGGCGGTCTAATTCCCCTATTATTCAGTGCCGCCGTTTCGGCCCAATCCCCTGGGGCCCTGGCCCAAAGCCGTTTCGACCCCAATGCCACCATTATTACTCCCCCGGTTCAGTTGGCCCAACGGTCAGCAACCGAAGACAGAAGGCAGTTTAATGAACTACTGCGGCAGGGTAAGGCCTATGTGGATAACGGTAATTTTCCCCAGGCGATCGCCATTTACCAACAGGCCGCCAGCCTAGATGGGGAGAACGCCGAACTGTTCGGTAGCATGGGTTATCTTTATGCCCGCCAGGGACAGTTTGCCGAAGCAACCCAAAGTTTTCAACAGGCTTTGCGGGTGAATCCCAATAACCCCGAATACTATGATGGTTTGGGTTTTAGCTATGCTCGCCAAGGAAGATTAAGTGAAGCCGCCAGCGCCTATGCCACCGCCATCAGCCTTGGCCCCAACGCCCCAGCATCGGTGAAGTATCGTCTCGCTCTGGGGGTGATCATGCTCCAACAGGGGGACTATGGTCGGGTGCGCCAAATATATAACGAAATTCATCGTCTGCAATCGGACAATGAAGAGGCGGCGGTGATGATGGGGGCTGCCCTGCTGCAAAGTAATGAGTATGAGCAGTTAATTACCTTCAATAGCCAAGCTCTCAAACTATTTCCCAACCGCCCTGAGCTCAATTTACAGTTGGGCAAAGCCTACTTGGCCCAGGGAAATCTGGTGGCGGCCCGTCGCATTTTGGAACCCCGTCTCAACCCCGATTGGCGTAGCTTTTCCCTCTACCTCACCTGGGCGGAACTACTGGAACGGGAAGGAAATTTTGCCGGGGCCCTGGATGCCTACAAACAAGCTCTCCGCAATGAACCTACGGCGATCGCCGCTAAAATTGGCACTGGTCGCATGTATTTAGAACTGGACAATCCCGCCGAAGCCATTTGGGTGTTTCGGGATCTGACCCGCCTTCAACCCAGTAACGCTGACTTTTATTATCTGTTGGGGGAAGCCTACGCAGTGGATGAAAAAATTGACCTGGCCAAAAAATCCTTTGGGGAAGCCCAAAAACTTTACCAGGCCCAGGGCAACACTGCTGGCAGTGACCGGACCCAAGAAAAGCTGGATAATCTTTAATTAGTCCAGGTATTGTCACCCTACGGGTTCAGACAATGGAGCCGTTACCCCCCTCCCCCAGCCCATGGGAGGAAAAAGTTCCTAATTTTCCCGCTCTGGAGCTTTGGGGGAAACAGACTAAACCTGGGCCTTTCAAATGGCATATTTTGACCTTTTTTCGTTTTTCAGGAGTTAATCATCGTGGATGCAATGGAATTCTTTCGCAATAGTTCTGGCAACTGGCGATCGCAACGTACCACCCATCATCTTGCCTTCCGTCGAGCAGAAACCGGTACCTCGGAAATTTTTGTCGAAGCCCTGGGCGCCGATGATCAAAAGATTGTCGAGATTTGTGAAATGCACAGCTGCGACCCGGCCAAAGCCGTGGGGGGAGCCTTCGTCCGCTGGGAAAGTGCCATGGCTTGGGATAAAGAGGATGAAAACCATGAAGGAACAACGGTATTTGCCCTCATTCCTGACGAAGACAATCCCCAACAGGGACAATTACTGCGGGAGCGGGGCTATGCGGAAATTGTGCCCATCGCCGGTCGCTATCACATCGACGAAGAGGAAGCCTTGGTTCTCGTAACGGAATATGAAACCATGACCACCATTGAAAGGTTCTGGTTTGCCAACCCAGATATGCGCCTCAGAACCAGTACTGTGCAAAGGTTTGGGGGCTTTAACACCGCCACCTACTGTACGGAAATGCGGGTCAAAGAGGAAAGTACTGTACCAACTTCCCCTTCCCCCGCCTACGAACAATTCTGCGGCTGGTAGGCTCGTCTAGCCCCTGTCTGGAAAATTTGATTGTCCTGCCAGGCCATCTAAGGAATTTGGTCAACCCTGAATGGGAGGACAAAAATTGTAATAAATTGTAATATTTGCCAACGATCAGGACCCTTCCCCCTTATTATTTAAACTAACTCATTATCAAGCTCTTCTTTAAGATCACGGAGGTTTACACTTGGCTCTTCCCCTATTGAACTACGCCCCCAAAAGTCAGAATGTGAGGGTTGAAGGTTATGAAATTGGCTCCGAAGAGAAGCCTGTTGTTTTCACCACGGAAAACATCCTCTCCAGCAGCGATATGGATAACCTAATCGAAGCGACCTATCGTCAAATATTTTTCCATGCGTTCAAGTGGGACCGGGAAAAAGTCCTTGAGTCCCAACTGCGTAACGGCCAAATTACTGTACGGGATTTTGTGCGGGGATTGTTGCTTTCCAACACCTTCCGCAGTAGCTTCTACGAAAAAAATAGTAACTACCGCTTCGTTGAGCACTGTGTACAGAAGATTCTAGGACGGGACGTTTACAGTGAACGAGAAAAAATCGCTTGGTCCATTGTGGTCGCCACCAAGGGCTATCAAGGGTTGATTGACGATCTTCTCAACAGCGATGAGTACCTCAACAACTTTGGCTATGACACGGTTCCCTACCAACGTCGTCGCAACCTTCCCGGTCGGGAAGCGGGTGAATTGCCCTTTAACATCAAATCTCCCCGGTACGATGCTTACCACCGTCGCCAATTGGGCTTCCCCCAAATCGTTTGGCAGAACGAAGTGCGTCGTTTTATTCCCCAGGAGAAAAAGCTTACCGCTGGCAATCCGATGAATTTCCTGGGCATGGCCCGCAGTATCAACCCTGCCGCCAATACCATTCCCAAGGTTTCGGCCCAAAATATCAACATCGAAGCTTCTGTGCCCCGTCGCTAGGCACTCAGGTCAGAGGGTTGAAGGATTAGTGCATTCCTGGCGTGGATAGTTACTTATTTTTCTGTCCTAAAAATTAAACGGAAAAATCAAATAATTGTTTTAGCTGGGACTGTTTGCTAGTCCCTTTTTTTTGGCCATTTTTGGACAAGTACCTGAGTGTAAATACTTAATCGAACCATCGGCGGAAACTAATGTGAGGGAAATTGTGAAGTCTTCTAACAATTATGGAACCTCTGCCAATAATCCCAGACTAAAAACTTATACTTGCCCCCAATGCCAACTCCTCACTGACCTAGGGTTTGATGTTGGTTGTGGTAGTAATTTTCCCAGAGTGGAGTCCCCCATGATTGCCCCTATTTGCCGTGCTCTGCGTTCCCGTCTTCCCCTCGCCGCCATGCTCATGATTGCCGCCACTGCTACCCCCGCCTTAGCTAATTCGCCGATCGCCGCTAATTTAACCCCTTTAACCCCTAATCAACCCCAGCCGTTACTGTTGGACAATGGCTTTAAGCCCTTTACCCCGGTGGGAATTACTGACGATAATTTTTTGCTCAATGTGACTGATACCAGGGAAGTGGATCCCTTGGACAGTCCCTACCCGGTGCCCTGGAGTTGGATTGTGCGTACCCAGCAGGACTACGCGGAACAGCAACGGTCGGGATTGCGCTACTACCGCAGTCCAGCCTTAGTTTCTCCTTCGGGACAATATGCAGCTTACAGTCGCATTGAGGTGCGGGCGGAGCCCAATTCCTACGAATCGAAGGTGTTGGGGGTAATGTTTGTTGAAAATTTGGCTACGGGTAAGTTGCAGGTGGTGCGGGCCAGTTCCCCCATTGCCAGCTACTTACAAAAAGTAGGGGAAGATAGTCCGGAAATGGCGGGGGTAATTTCCATTCTTTTGCCAGCTTCCTGGTCTGAGGAAGGCGATCGCCTATTGGCCCGGCAGATGGAAGGGGCGTTTAATTCTTCGGACATTAGCGATTATGGCGTGGTCTGGCAGGGGGGCGACATTCGTACCCTCAGTGCCATGCCGAAGACGAATATGGAATTCAGTGCCACCTTACTGGGTTGGCATCAGGGGGATCCCCATCAGGTGCTTTTTCAAGTGAGCCATTTTGACCAAGAAGAGGACGGTAATTCCCTGGTGAGCGTTGCCCTAGACGGCAAAGTCCAACCGGCGAAAGCTCCGGCAGTAATTGCCTACGGTAAACGGGTCAGCCGCAGTTGGAGCGGGGTACAATCCATGCGCTAGGAAGGGGCACCGGGGCGATCAACTGGTTGGAAAAGCTCAAAGGCTTGGCGGGTGAATTGGCGCAGTTTTTCCCCCACATCCTGGGCAGGAAGATATTTGCCTACCACCTGCCAGTTGTCCACCGTCGATAGTCGCCAGGCTTGCCCTTGGTGATTGATGCCGACGGTTTCAATGCCAATGATTTTCGGCGATTTGTCGGCGGGGTCTGGATGGAAACGAATTTGCACCAGGATACTGCGGCTCTGGTAGCGGGGACTCCAACCAGGCAGATGGAAGCCAATGTCGATGGAGTGGGGGTCCACCTGGGCTTGGGTCTGGCGATCGCCTTGCCACGGAGCAAGGTCAGCTCTAGCGTCGGGAAATTGGGCTTTAAAGAGGTTCACCACGGCGGCGATTTTGGTGGCGGTGGCGACTCCAATGGCTTGTTCTGCCGCATTCATTGACGAAATGTCTCCTGCTGGAAAGTTAACCTTTGGCCAGGGGCTGGATTGGGATCGGATAAGCCTGGCGACCAATAACCATGGGGTGTGGCATGGGGACAGGAAATGGGAAAATTAATGGCCCAGAATTGATTCCATAGGATAGCAAACCTCCGTGAAAATTTCCGAACAGACCCTTGAAGTGGGACAGTTTCACTGGTTTTACCGCCAGATTGAACCAATCCAGTCCACTGACGCCGCTCCCATTGTCTTGTTGCACGGTTTACCGAGCCAAAGTTTGTGTTGGACTGGGGTCATGCCTCTATTGGCGGAAAAGGGGCTGAGGGCGATCGCCCCGGATTGGTTGGGCTTTGGCTTTTCTGACATCTTGGACAAACGGGATTTTGCCTACACCACAGCGGCCTATGAACAGACATTGGGAGAATTTTTAGAAGCTCTGGAACTGCCCAAAATTTCCCTAGTGGTGCAGGGATTTTTAGCCACAGTGGGTATCGAATATGCCCTCAACCACCCAGAGCAAATTGAGCGGCTCGCTATTCTTAACACCCCCGTTATTCCCCCCGTATCGTTGCCCTGGCCTATGCGTCAATGGACCATTCCTCTGGTGGGGGATATGGTCACCCAGGATCCCCTGATTATTGACCGCACTTTAGAGGGGGGCAGTGGTTTTGTCATCAGCGATGAGAGGTTAAATACCTATCGTAAACCCTGGCTAAAAACCTCCGCCGCCGGTCGGGCCCTTATGGCCGCCACTAAAAACTTGCCCACCACCAATGATCTGGCTAAAATCGGCGATCGCCTGCGGGGAGAATGGCAAAAACCCACCTGCTTAATCTGGGGAACGGCGGATAAATGGCTGCCGGTGGAACCCATTGAACAGTTAGTGCAGGGAGCTAGTCATCTGGAGTTGGTCAAATTACCAGAAGCCAAACACTATCCCCAGGAGCATTTTCCCCAGGAAGTCGGAGAAACTCTACAAACCTTTTTCCGCAGACAAATTACCTAAAAGCGATGGCATTGGCGGCAGACAAGACTGGTCATCATAAAGCTCAAAATGATTGTGAACAGCGGGAGAATCTAGGGGTTAGAAGTCAAAGAACTTTTGCCGGGGATTAAAGGTTTCCTTTTCCCGAATGCTACGGTAAAGCTCCAACTCTTCTGGGCTGGGTTCCGGGGGAATTTCCACGCGAATTTCCACCAACTGGTCCCCCCGATCGCCTTTACTGTTGGGAAAGCCTTTTTTGGCCAAACGTAGTTTTTGACCATTTTTTAATCCCGCTGGCACAGTCATTTTTACCAGGCCGTCAATGGTCATTACCTCAATAGCGCCGCCCAAAATAGCTTCACTGGGGGTCACTGGCACTTGGCAAGCAATGTCCGTACCCTGGAGCATAAATAAAGGGTGGGGAGAAAGGTTAATTTTCAGATATAAATCACCGCCGTTAATACCCTGTTGCTTGAGGCGAATCCGTTGCCCATCCCCCATGCCCCCAGGCATTTCCACTTCCAAAGAACGGCCATCTTCCAAACGAATTCTTTCTTTCCCTCCCCGATAGGCCTTCTCCAACGGCAGAGTCAAATTGGCTTCCACGTCCCTAGGCACAGGGCGAGCCGGGGACACCACTTTTGTGCGACGGTTGGCGCTAAAATCCTGCCACGATTCCGCCGGTTGTCGGGGAGTGGGCCGGCCATTGGCAGTACGAAATTGACCATTGCTGGCACTAGGCGATCGCCCACCGTTACTATTAGGGGTAAAACGGCTGGTGGGGGGACGGCGAAACCGCCCAAATAAACGGCTGTCCAACTCCCGGCGCTTACTTTCATCGGAAAGGACATCGTAGGCCTCGTTGATGTCTTTAAACTTTTCTTCCGCCGTTTTGTCGTTGGGGTTGACATCAGGGTGATACTGACGAGCTAATTTCCGAAAGGATTTTTTAATCTCTTCGGTGGTGGCATTGCGGGGAACTCCCAAAATTTGATAATAATTCCGCACTTGTTCCATAGGGTTGCCAGAAAATACTCGCTCAATCCACTCAAACTAACTTAGATCAAGGTTACAGGGTTAAATCATGAACGGTTTATCTTGCCGTTGGTGAAAGGACTTTAGATTTTAGAACCAATCATCATCGTCGTCATCCCAACCATTTTGCAACGGTGCATTGCGACCAGGCTGGGCAGGCCGTTCCCCATAGCGGCCATTGCCTCCTCGACCGGAACGACTGGGGGTACTTTCCCGATAGTTATAGTCCTGTTGGCGATCGCCTCTGGAGTAATCATCTTGGGGGCTGGGGCCAGAACGGCGATCGTCGTAGTTATCCCCTGGGCTGTCCCCTCGGTAGGGGCGTTGACGGGTAACCCGGGCTTGGTCCCAATCGGCATAGGCCGGGGAACGGTAGTCTTTGCTTAAGGAAGGCCCCCGGCCAGCGCCAGCCCTGGGCACGGGAGAAGGGGCGCTGTAGTTGTAATCGTCATAGCGACCGTAATCATTGCCACCCCGATAATCGTCCCTGGGGGTAGGGCGACGGCTATAGTAGTCTTCCTCGTCATCAAAATCGCCGGTGAAGGTTTTCTTAATTGCTTCAAAAAAGCCTTCTTCCTTATCGTCATACTGCAGACGCACTTCCCGATTCAGTTCGTAAAGCACATCCTGCAAATCCGCCTGGGCCCGGTCTAGCCGACGCTCATCATCCTTTTCCAAACTATCCAAAATTTCGCTACACAAGGCATCCACTTGGCGGCGGTAGGACACAGTGAAAGCACTGCCAAAGTCCAGGGTAACTTCCTTGAGTCGCCGCTGGGCCTGGTCCGTTAGCGCCTTGGCACTATTGCGTTTTTCAATCCGTTCCCGCCGTTCCCGGTCTTGGGCAGCAAAGGTTTCCGCCTCTTGGATCATGCGATTGACTTCCCCTTCACTGAGAATGGAAGCCCCTTGGACAGTGATGCTTTGTTCCCGCCCAGTGGTTTTGTCCCTCGCTGTCACCTGCAAAATACCGTTGGCATCAATGTCGAAGGAAACCTGTACCTGGGGCACTCCCCGGGGAGCCGGCGGAATACCGCTCAGTTTAAAGCGACCGAGGGAAATATTATCGCTGGCCATTTCCCTTTCCCCTTGGAGCACATGGATTTCCACCACCGTTTGATTATTTTCTCCGGTGGAAAAAATGTCTGATTTCCGTACTGGAATGGTGGTGTTACGGGGCAGTAATTTTTTCATAACGCCGCCAATGGTTTCTAGTCCAAAGGAAAGGGGCGTTACGTCCAACAGCAAAATATCTTTCACCTCCCCGTCCAAAATGCCCGCCTGGATGGCCGCACCGATCGCCACCACTTCATCAGGATTGACGTTTTCGTTGGGTTCCCGGTCAATGAAACTGCGCACTAAACCCTTGACCATGGGCATCCTGGTGCCGCCCCCCACCAGCACCACTTCATCGATTTGTACTGGACTTAAGCCTGCATCTTTCAATACTCGTTTGATCGGTCTTTGCAGACGGGTGACTAGATCACCGCATAGGTCTTCAAATTCAGAACGGCTCAATTGGGTTTCTAAATGCTTAGGCCCATCTTCCGTAGCAGTAATGAAGGGCAAATTAATTTCCGTGGTACTGACCCCAGAGAGTTCAATTTTGGCTTTTTCCGCCGCCTCCGTTAACCGTTGCAGGGCCTGGCGATCCTGCCGTAAATCCACTTTCTCCGTTTCTAAAAACTTTTCTGCCAACCAATCCACAATGCGGCGATCGAAATCATTACCGCCCAATTGGGTATCGCCGCTGGTGGCCTTAACTTCAAAGATGCCGTCCCCAACTTCCAACACGGAAACGTCAAAGGTACCACCACCGAGGTCGAACACCAGGATTTTTTGCATTCTGCCCTGGTCTAACCCGTAGGCCAAGGAAGCGGCGGTGGGTTCATTGATAATCCGTAACACCTCCAGCCCGGCAATTTTACCCGCATCCCTGGTGGCCTGCCGTTGGGAGTCGTTAAAGTAGGCGGGCACCGTAATCACTGCTCCAGTAACCTTTTCCCCCAGGTAACGGCTGGCTTCTTCGGCCAACTTACGCAAAATCATGGCCGAAATTTCTTCCGGGGCAAAGTCTTTTTTCAGCCGAGGACAACGGACCTTAATATTGTCCCGGTCATCGCGACGGATAGTATAGGCTACTCGCTTAGATTCGGGGGTAAGATCGGCGTAGCGTCTCCCCATAAAGCGTTTCACGCCATAGAATGTGTTTTGGGGGTTGAGTACCGCTTGTCGCCGGCCCATTTGGCCCACCACCAATTCCCCTTCTTTGTTGAAACCCACCACAGACGGGGTGGTGCGCATCCCTTCCGCATTGGCAATGACAATGGGTTTGCCGCCTTCCATAACGGCAACAACTGAGTTGGTGGTTCCAAGGTCAATTCCGACGACTTTTCCCATGTTGTTTTCTTTACTCCCAAAGTTCGGGAGGGCAATTAATCTGCATTTAATATTTAGTGGTGCTAGGCCCTTGCCAGACCATTATAGAAGGTGGGGGAGATGCCCTTGTGGTCGAGTAGACTTCATTTGATCGCTCAAAGAGTTTTAGTTACCTAACTATCAAGCCATGGCTGGAAAAAAACAAGGTGCTGATGCCACAGTCTATCAGCTAAAAATTTCCCTGTTGGGGGCCAAGCCTCCCATTTGGCGGAGGGTGCAGGTGCCCAGTGACACCACTTTGAATAAATTACATAACATCATCCAAGATTCCATGGGCTGGTTTAATTACCATCTCCACTCTTTTTTCGTTGACGGCAAGGAATATGGCCCGATAGACCCCTACATAGACGAGACGGATTACGAAGATGAAAGTAAAGTGAAGTTGTCGGGCTTGAATCTGGCCGAAAAATACAAGTTTCGCTATGTCTATGACTTCGGGGATGATTGGTATCACGAAATCCTGGTCGAAAAAATTCTCCCCCGGCAAGAAGACCAGCACTACCCATTTTGTTTGAAAGCAGTGCGGGCCTGCCCCCCGGAGGACTGCGGCGGTATTTGGGGATATGAAGAACTGTTAGAGATTCTCCAAGACCCCCAACATCCTGAACGCGAGGATCGATTGGAATGGTTGGGGGGAAATTTTGATCCCCAGGAGGTCAGTCTTAAAAGGATTAATGAATGCCTCCGGGAATGTTAAAAATTAGGCGATCGCCGCTACGGGAATGCGGAGGTGATCATAGAGAGGGAAACCGGCACAGAGTTCACCGGCCCGCTGCAAACAATCTGCCTTAACGGCTTCATTTTCGGGGGACAGGAGGCGATCGGCAATGATGTTGGCAATGGTGCGGAACTCATTTTCCTGCATCCCCCTGGTGGTCATGGCGGGGGAACCAAGGCGCAAACCGCTGGTGACAAAGGGCGATTCGGGGTCAAAGGGCACGGTGTTTTTATTGGCAGTGATGTTGATTTCTCCCAATAGTTGATCCGCCACCTTGCCGGTCATGGCGATAGAACGGAGATCCACCAACATTAAATGGTTATCGGTACCGCCGGAAACCAGGTCAAAACCCCGTTTTTGTAATTGATCCGCCATGGCTTGGGCATTGGCAATCACTTGGCCGGAGTAGGTCTTAAATTCAGGCTTGAGCGCCTCCCCAAAGGCCACCGCTTTAGCAGCAATGACGTGCTCCAAGGGGCCGCCTTGGGTACCAGGAAAGACGGATTTGTCGAATTTTTTGCCCAATTCTTCGTTATTGGTCATGATCAGACCGCCCCGGGGTCCCCGCAGGGTTTTATGGGTGGTGGTGGTAACTACATCGCAATAGGGCAAGGGACTGGGATGGTGTCCTGAGGCCACCAAACCGGCAATGTGGGCAATGTCCGCCATTAGGTATGCCCCCACCTCATCGGCGATCGCCCGGAATTTATCAAACTCAATTTGTCGGGGGTACGCGGAGTAGCCACAAATGAGCAATTTGGGTTTAACTTCCAAGGCCTGTTGGCGAATCTTTTCATAATCCAACCGACCAGTCTCTTTTTCCACTCCATAGTGGGCCACTTTGAACCATTTACCGGACACATTGACGGGGGAGCCGTGGGTTAAATGACCACCGTGGGAAAGATCCATGCCCATAATGGTGTCGCCGGGCTGGAGCAGGGTTAAAAAGACGGCAAAGTTGGCCTGGGCTCCGGAGTGGGGTTGGACGTTGGCGTGGGCCGCCCCGAACAATTCTTTCACCCGACTAATGGCTAAGCTTTCCGCCTGGTCCACAAATTCACAACCGCCGTAATAGCGTTTACCGGGCAGACCTTCGGCGTATTTATTGGTCAATACGGAACCCTGGGCCGCCATTACTGCCGCTGAAGTGAAATTCTCGCTGGCAATTAGTTCAATATGGGTGCGTTGCCGTTGCAGTTCCCGGTCAATGATGGCCGCAAGGGCTGGATCACTAGTGGCTAGAAAGTCGAGGTTGGTTTGATTCACGTCTAATCTTCCTGTAAACAGTGCTGGGGGCGGAAAGCACCGCGCTTCTTGAATATTTATTAAGTTTACCACCGCTAGAGTTTGGCCAACGGCCACGGGGCCAAAGGTTAAAACGCCAACAATTTCCGTCAACCCACAACGGTAAAAGGCGACCTGGAACGCTTTCAACAATGCGTTAAATTAAGCTGCACGATTCTTGGCGTCGGTTTATAGGCAACATTGTCAAGGTAGCAAAGTTAAATTTACCATAAAACACTTGTTTTGATTGTAGTTGACTTCTGTCTATAAAAAATTAGATTCGTTTGTAAGAAAAAATGGCAAGCAATAGTTGATGATCATACATCATAATTTATTGGGACAAAGTTTTTAAATAAGCCAGAAATTCATTCAATTGTTGATCTGAAAGTTGATTTTATTTCAGGGCTTAAATCTTAAATAATGCTTAGGTATTTAAACGGATTATTGCCGATCTTTTCACAGAATTACCTCTACGTTAAAATCACCATCAACAATGGGGAGATTGTCTTCTGCCAAAATCGTCTATCTGCAAGTTTAATTGTTATTTAAGGACTTCCCTATACAGTAATAAAACAGCACTCAAAGCCTGATTTTGAATAGAAGCAACAACATTTTCCTCAACAGCAAAATAGGTTAAAAATTCTTCAATTTCTTTTCCCCCATTGTTTTGGGATGGCATTTGTTATGAAAGAAAATATAGCGTTTAATCCAATTAACGTAATTTTTTCGATTTTGTAAGAGTAATGTTTCAGACGAATGACATCGCGGACTTGTTCAATGAGCTTTTTAGGAAGTTTGTCCATCGGGCGATATTCAGAATATTTCTGAATAATATGACTACTGATTATGTTAGCCCGAAATTTTTTGTTTATCGTCGGAAAATATACGAAAAGTTTCTGGGTAACATTCTCTACAGGGGGATTATTCAGAAAGTTTCTGTTTCTTCCCCTCTAGGAGTTGACTATCCAGAAAATGTCAGTATGATTAGTAGTTGGGCTGCTAGTTCAATGTTGTCGAAGTGGCTTAACCAGCCTCCAAAGATATGCTATGGTCCCAACGTTCAAGCTAGGCAAATTGAGAAATTAATATAGATAGGGGTGGCTGATGTCCAAAAGAACGATTGAGCTGATTTTGCTTGCGCTTCTTTCTGGAGTGCTTCTTATCCTTTGCAGTCCACTCTTATCCCATGCTTCGTATGAGATGGCCGTGGATCAACTTACTTCCGTGCCGCTCAATGAATCCCCGGACAATTTCCCAACGCGCCCTCAGCCCATTCAACTCATTGCTCAAGGGCAGTCTGCCATGGATAACCTCACCCCGGCTGAAGCCCGTGCGATCGCCAAGGAAGCCTACACCTATGGCTTCCCGCTAGTAGACAACTACCGCGTCATGCACTCCTTCTTTGTGGATCGGGACGGCCGAGAGTTTAAGGCCCCCTGGAACGAGATTCACAACGAGGCCCGCGTCTTCACGCCGGACGATCGCACCATCCAGACCCCCAACTCCGACACCCCGTACTCCCAGATTGGCACCGACCTGCGAACTGAGCCGCTGGTCATTACCGTGCCCGCTGTCGAAGTGGACCGCTACTACTCGCTCCAATTTATCGATTTATACACCTTCAACTACGCCTATGTGGGCAGCCGTGCAACGGGGAACGAAGCGGGCAGCTTCCTGCTGGCTGGCCCAAGCTGGTCGGGGCAGACACCCCCAGGCATCAAAGCTGTAATTCGCTCCGAGACAGAGATTGGCTGGGTCCAGTTCCGCACCCAGCTCTTCGATGCCGACGATATTGACAACGTTAAGCAGGTACAGGCGGGGTATAAAGTCCAGCCCCTATCTGCCTTTCTCAACCAGCCTGCCCCAGCCGCTGCGTCGGATATTGATTTTATTGATCCCCTTACCCCTCAAGAGGAACGCACGTCACTCGAATTCTTTAACGTGTTGAACTTCCTGCTCCAGTTCTGCCCCACCCACCCCTCCGAGGTAGAGCTGATGTCACGCTTTGCCCAAATCGGCATTGGCCCGGACAGTCCCTTGGACTTATCACAACTGTCCCCAGAAATGAAGCAGGCCCTGGAAGATGGCATGGCTGATGCCTGGGAGGAGTTTGCTGAGTTTAAGAGAACCCAGCTGGATACCGGCATTCTGACGGCCAACGACGGCTACGGTACCCGGGAGTTTATGGCTAACAACTACATTGGTCGCATGGCCTCAGCCGTGTTGGGGATCTACGGCAACTCGAAAGAAGAGGCGATGTATCCTGCCTACTATGTCGATGCCGACGGTGGCAAGCTGGACACGGGGGAGAACCGCTATACCCTTCGCTTTGCTCCTGACCAACTGCCCCCGGTAAACTCGTTCTGGTCAATCACAATCTACCAGTTGCCAGAAAGTTTACTGGTAGAGAACCCCATTGATCGCTATCTGATCAACTCATCGATGCTTCCGGATCTGGCGCGAGATGCTGATGGCGGGCTGACGATTTACCTCCAGCATGAATCACCGGGTGAGGACAAAGCATCAAACTGGCTTCCTGCCCCCGATGGCGAGTTTCTGCTGATTATGCGACTTTACTGGCCAAAGGAGGAGGCGTTGGACGGCACCTGGCAGGCCCCGCCGCTGCAGCGGGTCAAAACTGACGCTGATGCCGCAGCCACGTTACCGGTCACGGTCGAGAATTTCGTCCGCGCTGAGAGTGACACCTACTTTGCTAACACCATCAGGGGATTTGACGCCTTCGGAAAATTTGGGCACATCCGTCAACCGACACCTATCGATCAGCAGACCATCATCCGTATGAACCGCGATACTCTATACTCCGCAGCAGTATTTGACCTCGACGCAGGGCCTGTGACGATCACATTGCCCGATGCCGGTGAGCGGTTCTTGTCGATGCAGGTAATCAACCAAGACCACTACACCCCCATGGTGGTCTACGGCGCTGGTCGGCATACCCTCACTCGAGAAAGCATCGGCACGCGATACGTGATCACAGCAGTGCGCATCCTCGCCGATGAGACGGACCCGGCAGACATCCAGGCAGTAGTCGAGCTTCAGGACTCGATCGCGGTTGAGCAGCAGAGCCCCGGCCGCTTCGAAGTGCCGAACTGGGATCCGGTGAGCCAGAAAAAAGTTCGAGACGCCCTCAATGTTTTAGCTGATACTCTGCCAGACAAAAACCGGATGTTTGGCTCAAAGGACGAGGTCGATCCCGTTCGGTACCTGCTCGGATCTGCATCGGGATGGGGCGGCAACCCTGATGAAGACGCCGTCTATCTCAACATCACACCGAAGAACAATGACGGATTAACTCGTTATCAGTTGACTGTCAATGAAGTTCCGGTAGACGAGTTCTGGTCGATCTCGGTGTATAACACCCAGGGGTTCTTCGAGCAGAATGAAGCGAATGCATACTCGATCAATAACCTGACAGCGGAGAAGGCCGAGGACGGCTCAGTCAACGTCCAGTTTGGTGGCTGTGACGGGCAAACCCCAAACTGCCTGCCAATTACACCGGGCTGGAACTACATGGTCCGCCTTTACCGCCCGCAAAGCGTAATCCTTGACGGCACCTGGACATTTCCCGAGGCGCAGCCCGTTGAGTGAGCTGGGTAGGCAACACTAGAGATACACAATCTTGCCTCCGATGAAATGCACTGCTGTTATGCATCATATTCATTCTGTATAGCAGTTTGATTCCCTTAAGCAGCCTAACCTTGCGTTGGTGCGGACGGAAGGGAGATGATTTGTGAGAGTTCAAGTTGGTCTGCCGCCGCACAACTCCACCACTAGAGTTTGGCCAACGGCCACGGGGCCAAAGGTTAAAACGCCAATCATTTCCGTCAAGCCACAACGGTAAAAGGCGACCTGGAAAGCGTTCGACAATGCATTAAATTAAGCTGCAGGATTCTTCATGTCGGTTTATAGGCAACATTGTCAAGGTAGAAAAGTTGAATTTGCCACAAAACATCTGTTTTGGTTGTAGTTGACTTCTGTCTAAAAAAATTAGATTCATTTGCAAGAAAAAATGGCAAGCAATAGTCGATGATCATACATCATAATTTATTGAGGCAAAGTTTTTAAATAAGCCAGAAATTCATCCAATTGTTGATCTGAAAGTTGATGGCGACTGCGCTTTTGATACTGTTCTTCTAGATAATTTTTGCCCTGAGTTTCCGACCATTTTAATCTTTGTAATTCGTGATTAATGTCACTTATGCGTTGATCAAAGTTCAGGCGGACAAGATTGCCTTCGTCAACATGAAAAATGGCTACAGGTTGAGGACAGTAATGGTCATTGATAGTAATTTCAATTTCATTCGCTTCAGATATCCAAGTTGATTCTTTGAATGGCTCGTATAAATTAAAATCTTTAGATGATACTATTTTTGACCAAACACGTGTGTATGAATCCCATTTATATTGATCTTGTTTAATTAATTCTTTAATTGGATAAGTACCACCATTGTTTACTATTGCTTGATTAGTAACTTTAATTAAAAATTGACTGCTCTGTCTGCTTGGGGGATGATAGGGATATTGTCCCCAGTCTATTGAGGCAACAAATGATAAATTTGCCAAAAATTGGCACTGTCCTTTTAAGGAGTGAAGTGGCAAAAGCCTCTACAGGTAAGTATTTCTGCAATTTCGACAGGGCGGTCAATGAAGCCCATGGCCATAGCCGGAGTGGTATTTTTTCCCAGACTTCCATGA
>NZ_JADEWJ010000054.1:0-17082 GCF_015207725.1 Synechocystis sp. LEGE 06083 | reverse complement strand
TTGTATAAGGGACAGGACGGTAGGTCACCGTGGGGGTGGGCAGGTTAGCACCGGCGCTGGCCGTATCCACCACTGGGGCATATTCCGGCACGGCAAACATTGCTAGGTTAGCCATGTAAACGGGGCCGTCACTCTGGAGTCGGAGATAGGTGGACCGGGCACTACTGCGATTAATGGCCAGGGAAAATAGTAGTCTAGTGTGTCCCGGAGGAATAATGATCTGGCTAGGAAAACCGGCCTGGGTATTACCCCGCAATAGCTGGCTCATCAGTTTGGAGCCGGGACCAGAATAAAACTGCCCGTGGGGATCTTCTACGGTGGGAGCAAGATTGATAAAGGGGGCATCGGGGCCAGTAAGATAACTTCCCCCCTGGAGGATGCGGAGGGTGATGGTGCGATCGGTGGGATTCCCCACTAACACTCCCTGGTAGAGAGTACGGGAATCCCTCGGCCGGGCAATGTGATGGGAGAAAAAGTCAAAACGACCGTTGAGGGCTTTATTGAGGTGGGCGTTGGGATAGTATTTGCGGTCAGTGGGGAAGGTGGAGAGCAGAATCCCTTCCCCTTCAATCACTTCTGGACTGTTACTGTTAAAAACGGGTATCTGGTCTAGTTGCCCTGGTAATGGTCTTATTTCCTGCGGCTGGACAATATAATCTGCTTGAATGGGCTGGATGGGGGCGGCGACGATTTGAGCCAACATCATGGGGGAAAGCAGTGGGATCATAATTTGTCCGCTGAAATAAAGAATTTGACAGGCTGTTGGGGGTCAAAGGAAATTAACTTCTACTTAGAGTGCTATTTGGAACTTGTCTTGTCAAGTTGCCGTCTCGGACTTTTTGGCTTTCCGGAGACAGAAGTTGTGGTTTTTCACCGGAGACCAATGACCGAATTCCTGGGTAGAAACACTTGATTGAGGGGCTATGAGGGTATTTTTTCGTAGTTGGTTGAGCTTTTGGCCTGCTAACTTGGGGCTCTTGCTGGCGATCGCCATTGGCGCAATGGGGGGCCAAGCCTGGGGACAGCCGTCACCGGAGGAAAACCCGTTGGATTTGGAGCCGGCCCTGGTGGAGAATAGCCCCACTTTGCAACGGTGGTGGGACGAAACTCCGGATTTGTTTGAGCAAAATAGTAATGATCCAGCTTTTTTAACTAGGGTGCGCTTGGGTTATAACTATTTTCCCAACGATGATCAATCTAGTGGCGCGGCGATCGGTGTCGAAGACCTGTTCATTGGCCAATCTCCTTTGAGTGTGAGCGGCGATTACTACACCAATTTTGCTGGACAACAGGGGGGCGGGGCCAATCTGCAATACTATCTTCTGCCCCTGGGTTGGTATGTCAATGTTACTCCCTTGGTGGGTTACCGGGCGATCACCCAAAATGACTACCACAGTGAGGGGGTTAATGTGGGGGGCAAAGTGGTTTTAGCCCTTTCCCGCACCGGAGCAGCGGACATTAGTTTTAGTCAAAATTTTGTTGCCCCCGGCGGCACCGCAGAAGTGGGCATTAGCACCCTTTCCGTGGGCTATGCGTTGACTCCCCAATGGCGTTTGGCAACGGATCTGCAACGACAAAATTCCTCCGCCTACCGGGAAAGTCGTTTTGGCGTTTATCTGGAGTGGCAACCCCAGCCACGCTAGCTCGACGGGAAATCCTGTCAAACGGGTGGAGGAAACTTTCTGTGGTATGATGCTTAATCGCCGACGGATCGGCAGACCCCAATTGTTGGGGGTGTGGCGGAATGGTAGACGCTGCGGATTTAAAATCCGTTGAGCCTTATAAGCTCGTGAGAGTTCGAGTCTCTCCACCCCCATTAAAGTTTTCCCTAACTTCCCTTGGTTAGGGCTGTCTAATCGCCTGCTCCCACCATCTGTCCTAGGGTAGCTTGGCTGGAGGTTTGGTAGATTTGCGTCAATGCCTGTTTGATTTCCCTGGCCACTTCATAATTTAAGGGCAGATCCCCTAGGCGTTCAATTTGCTGCATGGGGTTATCCGGTGGGGCGATCGCCGTTAATTCCGGGGCCAATTCCCCTCGGTACTGCCAAAATTGTTCGATGGCTTGCTGTTGCTCCGCTTTAGTTTGTTTTTGGGGCTTGGTGGTGGTTGCTCCCTCCTCTGTCTCAATGGCGATCGCCGTAGAGTCATTGCAGAGGTCTGGCTCGTAGGTGGCCAATT
Source organism: Synechocystis sp. LEGE 06083 (assembly GCF_015207725.1). NCBI lineage: Bacteria > Bacillati > Cyanobacteriota > Cyanophyceae > Synechococcales > Merismopediaceae > Synechocystis > Synechocystis sp. LEGE 06083. Next base: position 14,904 of record NZ_JADEWJ010000054.1, on the reverse strand, counting down.
GGGCTGGGTTAAGGTGTCGATAACAACTCAACTGCTCCAACAACTCACCCCGGCTCCGGCCCCGCAAGCGAAAAATCACAAAGGGATCCTCTTGGAAATGATCCGCCAACTGGTAGTACACTGCACCGATATGCTTACAGGGATTAGCCTTATCTGGACAACTACAGCGGGAATGAACCTCCCCCAGGGTGAAGGGGAACAAATTTAGCCCATTTTGGACAAACACCTGTTCGATACTGGGGGGCATGGCTCCACTGAGCAACTGGGCCGCATACAGAGCTTGTTCTGCCAAGGTGGCCACCACATAATGCCAATCCTCATCGCTGAAGCAATCCAATCCCAAAGTAACCTGGTAGGGATCCACTTCTGTGCCTTGCACCAGGGCCGTTAGCTTACTCTCCACAAACTGCAAACTAAGGACATTACCCTCCCTGGCATAATTCCTGGCCCGTTCGAGGCGCTTTTTAAATCGGTAGGAATCTAATAGTTCCAACCATCGATCCACCCACCATTGTCGTTGTTCAATCTGCACTGCCACCATAGTTCGGTAATGTTAGACCTGCTAACCACAAGTTTTTAATGAAAGTCACTGCTAGCATTGCCATCAACTTTCCCCTCACTATCCTATACCCCTTTCTCGGGCAATAATGAGCTCTCTTTTTCCCGGTTGACGGAACAAATCACCCTAGTCTTTTACCCTGGGGTATTGCCATCGAAATGGAGGTACACCATCATGGATGTAGAAAATAGGTTCTGGGCCACAGTTAACCATTAATGCCCAACATCACAAAATGTTCAGCAATCAATATAGTTATGGCTCGTTTAATAGAAAATGGCCCAGAACCATAGATTGAAATGATTGCCTTACCGACTTGACAGGAGTTTATGTCACCCCGTTCTTATTCTAGTCAGTTATACGGATATGGATTAAATTGTGCCTTAGATGGATTATCTACGGTGGATAGACGGGCCCGGAGGCAAAAAAAACTGTCGGAGTTGGGGCTGCTGACCAATGGAAACAATACTTTTTTTGAAGAAGCCACCCAAACCGTTGCCCAGAGTCTGGGATTACCCATTTGTATAGTGGGTTTGATGGTGCAGGACGAAATTTACATTACCTCCGCCGTGGGCATATGTAGCTTGGGCGTGAATGATGCTCTGGTGGTTTCCCGGCGCTTACAGCGCAATGAAGCTTACTGTACTATGGTGGTGGATAGTGCCATGCCACTAGTAGTGAATGATGCTTTGGCAGAACCGTTTTTTATCCAGGGGGAATTGTACCAACGTTATGGCATTAGGTCCTACCTAGGCACTCCTCTGCTCACGAGGGATGGTGTGTGCATTGGAACCCTAGCGGTGCTAGATTTTTCCTCCCATGATTTTACGGAACAGAATGTGGCTCTGCTTAATATGACTGCCCGTTGGTGCATGGGGGAAATTGAACACCAAGCTTATCTCAGCGCTAACCAGGGTCAACTTGGCCACAGTTCCCCTAATTTCGGGTTAAATCCGATCGCCATCGGGAGAGATGATGTTTTTTCCTCCAACGGTAATAACCTAAATAAATTGCACAGGCCAGGGCGATCGGACCATTCTCCGGAAGCAGTCAAACTACAATTAGTACCCCATTATCTGATCCGTACCCAACGAGACCTCACTGCGGTGATCGGCATGGCCAGTGTTGTGCGGGACGGAGTTTTTGGCGAGCTTAATGAGAAGCAAAAACAATATCTAGAAATTATCCACCAGAGTGGCCAGCGGGTTAGCCAAGCCATTGAGGAAATCATCGAACTGGAGCAGATTAAACCCGATCGCCAGGGCTTAAAAATTGTCAATATCAATTTGGCCTTATTGGGAGAATATTGGCGGGATAAAATGGCCACCATACTTGGTCAAAATCGGCTTGCTCTAAACCTTTCCCTAGAATCGGGGCTGAAATATTGGCCCCTAGACAAAATTAAAATCAGACAGGGAGTGTACTATCTACTGCTCAGTTTGTTGGATGAGGGAGTAACGGATGGGACCTTACGCATCCACGCTTCTGCTGGCCAAGAATATTTGCACTTAGCCGTTTGGGTTGATTCTCCCCAGGGCCAGGGTCTGCCCCATGTGACCCTACAGGATTTACTCACAGAAGGTGAAGCCCACCAGGCAGAAGTAAATATCCAGTTAACATTGGAACACTTAGCTCTGAAACTGCAAGGCCATAACCAGGAAAGTCAGGGCCGCCATTGCCAACAAATTTTGGCTTTGACCCTCAGTTTTTATTTCATCAAAAGTCATCAGGGGCAAATTGCGCTGCAGGGCAGTGCCGAGCGGGGTTACTGTTACTGGGTGCAGTGGCCGAAAATATCGGCCCCAACCGCCGTCAATCACAGTGAGTACAATCTTTTACCGTTAATACTCCCCCTTACTCAGCCTCGCTCACAATAATGGCGAAATCTGACTCCCAATTGCTCCACTGTTAAATTTTGCGTCCAATATTCCAACAGGGCATGGCCAAAGGCCCAGGCATTGCGGTCGGGGGCCACCGGATTGTCTAGCAATAGGGGCCAGAGGGTCAGTAAATCAAAGGTGGTGTCATCGTCATCCGCTGCCAATAAATTAAATAGGTCATAGGCTAACTGGAGCTTACCCAACACTAATGGCAGTTGCTCAATGGGAATTTGCTCTGCTAGCAAATAGGCCAGGGCTGGGGAACCGGTGGTTAAGCTAGAAAGAAATTGCAACACCGGACTTTTCAACAGAGCTGTCACCCCCTGGGTAGTGGTCATTTGCAAGGCATAACGGTCAATAATTTGGGCCGCCGCCAGGGAACGGGCCTCTAGGTTCCGTAAAAAACGGGCGAGACGTTGTTGTTGGGCCGGGCTGACAACGGTCACTAGGGCCACAGCAAGCTCCTCCAGGCCCCAGGGCGATCGCCCTACCGTTTCATCACCACTAACAACGGGCAAAATTTGTTCACAATACTGGCCTAATTGCTCTGCCCGGTACTGCACCGCTTCCCGAATTGATTTTTCTTTGGACTGATCTCCCGATCGCCAATCGTAAGGAGGTTGCCATTGCCGCACAGGACGCAGTCGGTCCACCTGGGTTACCAAGAGGATCAAAGGACGATCTCCCCCCAGGTTTTGGACATCCCGCACAAAGTCCGCATCCATCTGTAACGCCGGATCTAAAGCGGGATTGAGCAGCAAAATTACGTCGGCCCGTTGGGCATAGTCCAACACCAATTGCCTTAAGTCCGCCCGTTGCCCCTGCTCATAACCGGGACTGTCCCAGAGCAACAGGGTTTGGTCGTCCTGAGTTTGCCATTCATACTTGGTAATTTCCGTGGTGCTGGGCAGTAAATCGGTCACTGCCAGATTGGTTTGAAAGAGGGCATTAATGAGGCTACTTTTCCCTGCCCCAGTGCGCCCCACTAATAAAATATTGACCGGCTGTTGCTCCACTTCCTGGGGGGATTGCCCCTGGGCCAAAATATTTTGCAAAGTCTGGCTTTTGGCTTTCACCAGCCCTGGGATTGGGTTGCCCCCACTGGCAAAATTGTCCGGTAAATTACCACTGGCCGGATTGTACAAGGCGATCGCCTGGCGACAGAGAGTGCGGAGGGTTGCTTCCCGTAACTGTTGACTGAGGTTAACTAACAATTGCTGGGTAGCCTGCTGATTGCTCTGTTGACTAGCTAGCCGTGCCGCCGCCGCCACCGGATTAAGCAACCACTGACCCCAGTACCACGCCTGCCAAATTTTTTTCAGGGATGGTTCTAGCTTTTGATAGACCTCATAGGATTGATATACTTGGGACAAGGAAACTTGATTGAGGGTGGGGGAAAGGTTAGCGACCCAGCGGTCCATATCATCCACCGTACCCCGGATCAAACCATAGGCATCCGGCACATAAATATTTAGTAAAGGGTATTTCACTTCCGGGTAATAGCTCTGGGCCACCGCTGTCACCACTTGTTGACATCTCTGCCAAAACAATGGCCAATCCTGCCACACTGGCACATCTTGGCGGGAAGCCTGCAGTATCTCGTTTAGCGCTTCCTCGATTTTCTCCACGTTAACGTCCGCCGTGGGTTCCCCCAGGGAAACGGTGGGAAAAGATACCTGCCCATTGGGGGCTGCTAGGGGGGCTGTCCACCGCACCAGCAACCACCGCCAACCAAGGAAAATTAACACTACCACCGCCCAAACCCAGTTCAAGTGCCAAGCATTAATTTGCCAACTGGCCGCCACCAACAAAAAGGTGATTACCCCCGCAATGGGTAACACTAAAATCACTCCCTGCCAGGGGCGGAGACGGAAATTGGCGATCGCCATGGGGGCTCTCAACAAAAAAACATTGTCCCCATGGTATGGGCCCAGGGGCAAAGTTTCAACAGGGATACCGTGATAGAATGAAAGGTTGGATTCCGCCTGCCTGGAAAGCTGATTTACGACCTTACTCCAACCAGGATTTGTCTCTAGATATACTTGCAAACCAACTTTTTTACTTCTTCAACCATGGCTGACGATATTCGCATTTTGATGTGCCCCCCCGACCACTACGACGTGGACTACGTAATTAATCCTTGGATGGAGGGCAATATCCACAAATCCTCCCAGGAGCGGGCCGTAGAGCAATGGAAAAAACTACACCAGACCATCAAAGAATGCGCCATTGTGGACTTGGTGAAGCCGGCAAAGGGTTGGCCTGATATGGTCTTCACCGCCAATGCGGGGCTGGTATTGGGAGAAAATGTGGTGCTCAGTCGCTTCTACCACAAAGAACGCCAAGGGGAAGAACCCTATTTCAAAGCTTGGTTTGAAGAAAATGGTTTCACTGTTTACGAACTGCCCCAGGATTTGCCCTTTGAAGGGGCCGGGGACGCCCTGTTTGACCGGGAAGGTCGTTGGTTGTGGGCGGGTTATGGTTTCCGCTCCGAACTAGATTCCCATCCCTACATTGCCAAATGGCTGGATACGGAAGTAGTTTCCCTGCGGTTAATTGACGAGCGTTTTTACCACCTTGATACCTGTTTTTGCCCCCTGAGTGGTGGTTATTTACTCTATTATCCCCCTGCCTTTGACGCCTACTCCAACCGGGTAATTGAGATGCGCATTCCCCCGGAAAAACGGATCATTGTCGAGGAGTTAGATGCGGTTAATTTTGCTTGCAATGCGGTCAATGTTAACGACATCATCATCATGAATTTGGTCAGTCGAACCCTGAAGGATAAGTTGGCTGAGGCCGGCTTTACGGTGCGGGAAACTCCCCTGACGGAATTTTTAAAAGCGGGGGGAGCAGCCAAATGTCTGACCCTACGGGTAACGGAGCCTATTCTGGAAGATGTCCATGCCACCGTTTCCATTGAAAGTCGGGTGATTCGCATGGAGGGCCATTTACTTGATGCCGGCATCCTCAACCAAGCCCTGGATTTGGTGGTGGAAAACAGCGGTAGTTTCCGGGTGTTGAACTTCAATTTGGGGGTAGAGCGCAACAGTACCTCCAGCGCGGAAGTCAGGGTTTCAGCCCCCTCCCACCAGATTATGGAAGAGATCATGACCGAACTGATTGATCTCGGCGCAGTGCCGCCTCCCCAGGAACTCTGTGATATCAACACCGAAACGGTAATCCAAGCAGGGGTAGCTCCAGATGATTTTTATGTCAGCACCATTTATCCCACGGAGGTGCGGGTTAATTGCGAATGGGTCCAGGTGACAGGACAACGGATGGATGCGGCCATTGTCGTCACTAGCAATCCTCCTTCGGCCCGCTGTGTACTCCTCCGGGATCTCCAGGTCGGCGATCGGGTCATGGTAGGAGTTGAAGGCATTCGTACCATCAAAAAAGTCGAATCCCATGACGGCGGAGCCCGCAAAGAAAATAAAGAGTTTGCCTTCATGGCGGCGGGGGTTTCCAGCGAGCGTCGGGTGGAACTTTTGGTAGAACAAATTGCCTGGGAAATGCGCCAAATCCGGGACCAGGGAGGCAAAATTGTCGTCACTGCAGGGCCTGTGGTGATCCACACCGGCGGCGCCCAACACCTTTCCCATCTGGTGCGGGAGGGCTATGTCCATGCTCTGCTGGGGGGCAATGCGATCGCCGTCCATGACATTGAGCAGGCCACCATGGGTACCTCCCTCGGAGTCGATATGCAACGGGGCATCCCAGTGCGGGGGGGACACCGTCACCATCTGAAAATTATTAACACTGTGCGGCGCTATGGTGGTATCCACGAAGCGGTGGAAGCTGGATTTATTAGCAAAGGGGTCATGTACGAATGCGTGAAAAATAACGTCCCCTATTGCCTAGCCGGTTCCATTCGGGATGATGGCCCCCTGCCCGATACAGAAATGGACCTAGTCCAAGCCCAGGGTTGTTACAGCGAGTTAATTCAAGGGGCAGATATGATCCTGATGCTGTCCAGCATGTTGCACTCCATTGGAGTAGGTAATATGACTCCTTCCGGGGTAAAAATGGTCTGTGTGGACATCAACCCCGCTGTGGTAACCAAGCTCAGTGACCGGGGCTCGGTGGAATCCGTCGGAGTGGTCACCGATGTGGGTTTATTCCTCAGTCTTTTGGTACGGCAACTGCAACAACTCACCAGACCCTACAGTCTGAACGAAACCTTTTAACTTTTGTCCTAGTTTTTGGCCCTGGGGTGTTACCTGTGGGGCCAGGGCTAGTAAATTGGAAATATCAAGAAGTAGGTAAAAAAGTTTTAAGGGATGGGGTCAAACCTTCCCCGTCTCCGAGGAACTATATTATACTTTTAGCGTCGGGGTCTGGATTTTGGCCCCAGCTAAAAATTGATTTTCGTGATTCACAAGCGAGGTTATCGTGTTAAACAAATCTGTTCAAACCCTCTCTGGAGTTTTGCTTGCTGCTGCTGCCCTAGGTTTTGCTGCCCCCGCCCAAGCTGAGCCTTTTCAAACCAAGGGTAACATTTTATTGAGCCAACTTCCTGGCCATGACATGTATGCCCCCATCAACGAGCAAATGAGCTTCGATGGGCTGGCGATCGGTCGGGTACGGGGCAAGGTTGGTAGTATCATCCAAGTTGAACTGTTACCCTATGGTGACTTCCCTGGTTACATTGAAGTGAGCGACAACAGCCGCATCTACCACTGGGACGGCGCCGGTGCTGCTGAACCCGGTGATGACGTTTTGCTCCAGCCCGTGTTCGATGACAATGGTAACTACATCCGCACCGATTTCTATTCTGCGGCTCACCCCACCTGGTTGACCCGTTTGGATCTCAAGGAAGTTCAAGAAGTCACCATTTCCGAAATTAACTTCCAATCCTCCGAACCTGTTGGTTTGCCCCCCGTGACCCGGTCCGCCCCTGCCGCCGTAGCCCCCGCTCCGGCTCCCATGCCCGTCCGTGGTCTTTGGTAAGCCGTCTGGTTACGCGATGATCTTATTTTACCGGCTTCTTTAATAGCTGGACTTAGTGTCTATATTCTCCTAAGCGTTGTGTTCACAGCGCTTTTTTAGCGATCGCCATTTATCCGCAAGCAACTAAAGTTCCCGTCGTCCCTCCAGGGCCCGAGCCAGGGTAACCTCATCGGCATATTCCAAATCTCCCCCCATGGGTAAACCAAAGGCAATGCGGGTAACTTTGGTAAAAGGTTGCAGTAATTTACCCAGATACAAAGTGGTGGTTTCCCCTTCCACGCTGGGACTAATGGCTAAAATCACCTCGGTAATTTCCGGCTGACTAACCCGATGCAATAGGGGCTGAATGGTCAACTGCTCCGGGCCAATGCCGTCCATGGGGGAAATTACCCCGCCCAAGACATGGTACTTGCCCCGAAATTCCCTGGTTTTTTCCAAGGCAATTACATCCCTGGGATCACTGACCACACAGATAACACTGTTATCCCGTTGGGGATGGCGACAAATATCACAGACGGGCTCAGCGGATAAATGGAAGCAGACCTGGCACTGCCCCACCCGTTTTTTAGCGTCGAGGAGGGCTTGGGCTAAGTTTTCTACCTCCGCATCGGGGCGCTTGAGGAGATGTAGAGCAAGACGTTGGGCCGTTTTTGGTCCCACACTGGGGAGCCGTTGCAATTGTTCAATGAGACGGGCTAGGGGAGGAGTGTAAATGGCGCCAAGACCTCCTGGTGCGAGAGAAATTTTACTAATGGGGGCAAGTAAATAGCCGTAGAAACCAAGAGCTGATGGGCAATGGAATCGACGGCCATCTTCCACATATATTGTGCTACGCTATCGCCAATTATCGGCAAAACTTTCCGGGGTAATGTTTAATTCAGCGTAGATAGACCAACTGTTTGAACTTTATCCATTCCTTGTCCACCCGTATTTCCTATGCCTCAAACCAAAGCCCACCTGAGAGTGACTACCCATTCCTGGCCCGGAGGTTTTCTGGCTGGGGAAGTACGGGCAGGGAACTATGAATGGCAATTTCACTGGAATTTTCGGGGGGGCAAATTGCGAGTACAGCCTTCCCTTGGGCGATCGCTCATTTTTGAGCCCCTGGGACGTTTTTTAGAACGGAGTGATTATCAATTGGAGCCGGGGGGGGACTATGAATTCATTCTCCGCAGTCGGCTTTAGAGATTGTTTAAAAAGCCCCCTGGCCCTGAAGTTTTGGGGGCAACTGGAAAAAAATCCCCCAGAGTTGCGGTCGCCTTAGTGGGTAAGCTGAGACTTTGCCAACAGGCTCTAGGCTCGACTTTGTCTATTTAGGGCGCATAACAAAGTAGATGAGACCAGGTATGGAATAACCGGGCAGGAATTTTTACCACATGAGTCTTGTCTGAAGATGTCGGAAAAGTCTGGAATTGCCATAATCGCTTCCTGACCAAGGCTAAAGCATCCACTTGACAACATGGGCATGGCTTGAGCGTACTGGGTCTCTATAGATACCCCCAGCTGCAATCTGTTTTCCCCAGCAGCAGTCTATTCTACCGTCTAATCCCAACAGTAGCGTGCCAGTGGGGATAAACTCTGCCGGCCCCGTTGTTTATATCGTTAAACGCTCGTTGCTAGTCCCACATAACTGACTTAAAATTCTAAAATTTTAGAGGGGGTATTCCATAATTCAAGTTGTACTGATAGCATTGCCGACGGGATAGGGCATTTCTCCTTTTTTTTGAAATTGCCTACGCTGATATCGCCATTTTAGCTTCTCTTTTCTGATAGAAGAGCGATATCACAAAATTACTAAGGAGTTCTAATTGGGCCAAGACTTCCATCAGCATTTCCGTCATTGGACAAATATTCGCCATTTATGATCTTAGTCAAGATCGCAGTCTATTGTCCCAAGCAGATTAATACCGGTAAAACACCCCCTTAAAAATTGTCAGAAATAGTTTGGGTGGGGAACTCATTGGGGGGAGCAATTATGCCATTGGTGCGGCGGAACTGGTCAATCTCTTTGATTAAGGCTCCCTCAGATTTTTGGCTAATCAAATAAAACTTGAACTCCTGATCTTGGCTAAGGTAGGCTGCGTGGGCTGCACCATTCTCCACTAGGGGGCGGAAACTTTCATCCCGGGCTACATATAACTGGAAGAAAGGCACCATCACCGCAGAACCGTAGGCATGGAGCAAGTTAGGGTCGGGCAAGTTTAAGTTAACTGCTTCCACTGATTCCACTACGTTTTTGATGTTGGCATCAATTTTGGAGAAGTCCACATGAGCTTGCCCCTCCATCAGTGTTAGGTACTTGTCCCGGCTGGCTAGGCGAGGAAAAGAACGGGCCTGCTCCAACACAAAGGGGGTGGCGGGATCATAACTTCCCCCCAGCAGTAGCACAGGCACAGTTACCCGATGCAACCCTGATACGCCGAAGAGGGCACTATTGACCGGATTAGCCGCTAGCACCGCTACTACCCGGGGATCGCGAAAGTCGTAGTCAGACCTGGGCAGGGTCAAAGCATCGCACTGTAGTAGGAGAGCGGTATTCGGTACCCCTTGGCCAATGGTACACTCCGATTCTAAAAAGTCCCAATCAATGGTGGCTCCGGCCACGGCCAAAGCCCCATAACCACCAAAGGAGTGGCCACCCACCCCCACTTCCGTTAGGTTAAGGCGATCGCCAAATTCACTGGCATTACGGCGTTCCAACTCATCGATGACATAACTGATGTCCTTGGGTCGGTCAATAAATTCCGTGGGATAGTAACCTTGGCGAGAAGTGCGGTTGAGCAGAGCCTGGGCCTGGAGAATGTCACTACCGGGGTGTTGGGGCAGAGCCACTACAAAACCATAGGAAGCCATTTTTTCGGCGGCAACATCGAAATCTTCAGGGCGAGAGGCTAAACCATGGGAAAAAACTAAAACTGGAGTTTTACCCGGTTTCCAGCGTTGGGGACGGTACACATCCACATAAAAACGACGGTTACGACTTTGGTCAGTTAACCACCAGGTTTCCTTGGGAGCCACACCGTAGGGGCCCATTTCAGTGGGGTCAGGCAAGACGCTAAAGTCAATCTCCCCTTCTGAAGCGGCTTCAATTTCCGAGAGGGCAATCATTTTCTGGATAAAGTGTTGGGACGCATTGACTAACAGTTGGGCTGCCCTGGCCCTCTGTTCTACGACTTCCCCTTGGAAATGAATGTCGGTGGGATACTTCCTAATAAAATTGATCAGGCTTAATCCCCCCTCGGGATCCTGAGCAGCCTGGACGATCGCCGCCCGAATGCCATATTTGGAGTTAGCTCCCCAAGGCGCATTGAGAATAAACGCGGCCCGAGCTAAGGAATCTTCCCCCAGACTAGTGTTAAAAAAGTTGCTGAGCACCACGGGGTCTACCTCTGCCCGGAGCCCCATAATTTCCCTTAACTTGGTCAGTTTTTCTTCGGAGGCTCCCACTAGGTTGAATAAAAAGCTGAGATTGGAGTCCACAGTGCCATCCTGCACAAATCGTTCCAGGGATTCCACCCGCACTGTCAACTTAATGGGCCCGTAGGTAAAAAAGATATTTTCTGCGGTTTTGCCCGGCAATTGGACGGCGATCGCCGTGAGGGTTCCCAAACAAATGGACTGCAACCAACGACGGAGGTTTGAGGGGAAGGTGACCATGGAAGCCATATTAGGGTTAATAAAGGGCGGGAACAACCAAGTTGCTGGACTGGAGCAATAGGCAAGAAACCTGAGCTAATTCTAGGCAATTTTTTTGCCATTGCCCCTAACGTAAAGTTATTTTTTTCTTCGTTACCTTTTGTTACCTAAAATTCAACAGAGGCAATCTAGACTGGACCTTTTGTCACCGTTGCTCCGTCCACGGAATGGGGGATAATCTAGACGAGATCATTAGGGACCCTGACTATGCAAAAAGCCGACGAATTTGCCATCCACCTGTTTTTGGCCAATGGCCATCGGGAAGAAGTCCGCTTCATGACCATTCAAGATTTTCAAAAATGGTACAGCAACGAAGTTGTGCCCAAGCACGACTCCCAGGAATTTATCAGTGTGCCGATCAAAAATATTCAAGGTGAGTACATGGTGGTGCGACCTTCGGCGATCGTTGCCATCCGGGTGGAACCAATTTTCTTTGGCAGTGTGGAGCGCATGTAATCCATTGTGTATAATCTTGATACAGAATGGGGTTTTGCACTTCCCTTGATGCCCCCATTACCGTGAACGTGCATGGATCAGTCCCTAACCCAAGATCGTCCCCTAGCGGCAGTGTTTCGACGCTTAGGCAGTGAGTTGATGCCCCCGGTGGTGGAAACTTTTGATCGGAGTAAAACAATTTTTTTTCCTGGGGATCCGGCGGAACGGGTTTATTTTTTGCTCAAGGGAGCGGTTAAGTTATCTCGGGTCTACGAAGCAGGGGAAGAGATCACCGTCGCTCTGCTGAGGGAGAACAGTGTTTTTGGGGTATTATCGTTAGTTACAGGGCAACGTTCTGACCGTTTTTATCACGCAGTGGCTTTTACTCCGGTGGAGTTGCTGTCTGCCCCCATTGAACAGGTGGAACAGGCTCTCAAGGAGCATCCCGACCTCTCATTGTTAATGTTGCAGGGCCTTTCTTCCCGCATCCTCCAGACGGAAATGATGATTGAAACCCTAGCCCACCGGGACATGGGTTCTCGTTTGGTTAGCTTTTTGTTGATCCTCTGTAGAGATTTTGGTGTACCTGCCCCGGACGGCATTCGCATTGACCTCAAGTTATCCCACCAGGCGATCGCCGAAGCCATTGGTTCCACCAGGGTAACGGTGACCAGGCTCTTGGGGGATTTGCGGGAAGGCAATATGATCTCCATCACGAAAAAGAAAATTACCGTGCATAATCCCGTTGCTCTCAGTCAACAGTTTACCTAGCCACCCCCTATGACCAGTGCCTATATTCTGGTTCTTTCTGTCCTGGTCCTGGGCGGGATCATTGCTGCGCTGGGGGATCATTTAGGCAGTAAGGTGGGGAAAGCTCGCCTACGCTTGTTTACACTACGACCCCGACAAACGGCAGTGGTGTTGACGGTAATTACTGGTACCCTAATTTCCGCTTCCACCCTAGGTATTTTGTTCACTTTTAGTAAATCCCTGCGGGAAGGGGTATTTCAACTGGATGATATTTTGGGTCAGTTGAGGGTGGCCAAAGCAGAATTGGAGCAGGCTAGCCAAGCCAAAGAGGAGATTGAATCAGAATTGAGTGCAGTACGTCAGGAGCAAAAGCTAGTACAAGAGCGGAGTCGAGAGTTAGACCGTAATTACACCAGGGCATTGCAACTGTTGCGTCGGGTATCCCAGCAATCCCGAAATTTGCGCCAGGAAGTGACTAATCTGTCGGCGGAAAGGGCGGAGTTAAATCAACAAAAGGACTCCCTATTGGCGGAAGCCACGGAGCTCCAGAGTCAAGTGAAGTTGCGAGACCAGGAATTGTCCAAACGCCAGGAACGCATTGCTCAACAGGAGAAAGTCCTTGCCCGTCAGCAGGAACAGGTGAAGTCTTTGGAGCAGAGGTTTGCTTCTTTGGAAGCCCAGCGCCAACAACTACAGGCGGAAATCAATCAACGGGACACCAAAATTGATCAACTCGACCAGGCGATCGCCGCTAAAGATAATGACATCCAGGTGCGGGAAGAAAAATTACAGGGGCTAGAAACGGAACTCAGTTTTCTGCAAAGGGAAGTGGAAGAACTAGAGCGTTATTACCAAGATTACCAAGAATTACGGGGGCAACAAATTGCCATTCTGCGAGGTCAGTTATTGGCCTTTGGTGGACTAAAGGTGGTAAGCACCGAAGCTGTCAGTGCTGCGGTGGATCAATTATTACGTCAGGCCAATCGCACCGCTCTGCAATTGGTCAAAACCCCCAATATGCCAGTGCCCGATGAACCCATTGTCCGGGTGACCACTGCCCAGGTGGATAGCATTAAAAACCAACTGCAACCAGGGCAGGAATATGTTATCCGGGTACTATCGGCGGGGAATTATGTGCAGGAAGAAAGGGAAATTCGCGTCTTTTTCGACGTGGTGCCTAACCGTCAAGTTTTCCGAGAATCTGAAACCATTGCCACCATTTCCCTCGAATCCTCTGACTTTAGCGAAGTTGATGTCCAAAAACGGATTGATTATCTCCTCGCTGCCGCCCAATTCCGAGCCCGTCGGGAAGGCATTCTGGGACCCATTCAGGTGGAAGATGGACGCATTAAAACCCTAATTGATTTTATTGAACAACTCCGTCGCCAATCTGATAATCCCCCCAATGAGGTGCGGGCGATCGCCGCCGAGAATACGTCGGTGGTGGGACCGCTAAAAATCAGGATTATTGCCTTGAGGGGCAATGAAATTGTCTTTGAAAACTGATGGGCAAACCTGGACACCATCCCCTTGCGATCAAGAGCCGGACTAGCTACCAGAGGGTATTTTTCGGGTCAATCTGACGGTCATCCATGGAGGGGGTTCTGATCGGTGGCGGTGGTGGCGGCGGAACCGCTCTTCGTTCAGTAACACCTGGTGGCGGCGGGGCTTGGGCGGTAGTTAACTTTAAAAAAGCTTGGCGTAGGAGGGGCAGACAATTGTCCCAAGTGACTTCTTTGTTCACTGGCTCCAACAGATGGTAACGCTTGAGTAACTCTTGAATTTGCCCCAGGGTGCTTTCCGCGCCGCGATAGTTCACCTCAATTTCCGAAACAATTGGTTCTGAATTACGCAAGGGGTCCCTTTCCACTGCGGCGATCGCCCGACGAACAGCGGAAGTCAGCTCACTGCGATACTGGCGTCCCGCCACCCGCCTTTGTTCCTCCACTCCCTTAACACTGGAAGCATAGAGGGGAGGTAAACGATTGAGGGCATAGGTAGCTACCTCGGTTAGATTGAGATAATTTCTCAGATTTTTGGGGTAGAAACGCAGTTGCTTATCAATCTCCTCATAGACCAACGTTTCCATAACATTGACATGAACGCCGGGATTGATGGGGGCTGAGGACTCGGAGGCGAGAAAATCCATGGCAGAGAGTTGGGGAAAGTGACAACTAGACGAAAAAAAGTATCACAGAGGAGCGGGGGAAAATACGGGGCAAATACATTCCCGGATTCAAGTAGCACTCCGATTTTAGCTGAATTAAGGGATTCTCGGCGCAGTCATTCAACACAATTTAACTGGTGTGGGATAATGGGACACTGCGTCATTTACCTAGGCTCATTATGCGATTGTCCCAGATGCTCTTTGTCACCCTCAGAGATGATCCAGCGGATGCGGAAATCCCCAGTCATAAACTGCTGGTGCGGGCCGGGTTTATCCGTCGTTTGGGCAGTGGTTTGTACGCCTATTTACCTCTGATGTGGCGGGTGTTGGAAAAGGTGAAGCGCATTGTCCAGGAAGAAATGAATCGCACTGGAGCCCAGGAATGTCTACTGCCCCAATTGCAACCCTCGGAATTGTGGAAAATGTCGGGACGGTGGGACACCTACACTGAGTCCGAAGGCATTATG